>NZ_JAXCIS010000145.1:0-9145 GCF_034044025.1 Pseudomonas sp. SED1 | reverse complement strand
TTACTTTTGCGCTTTTCAAAAGTGACCCGCTGTAAGAGCGGAACCAATCGAAGCCATCACCCAAACAACGGATATGCCCCCAATTCATCGCGCCCACCGCGGCTTGCGCTTCTGCACAAAAGCCTGAGTCCCCTCAATCCCTTCCTCGCCACAAACCGCCTCGGCAAACCACTCAGCCGCCTGATCCAGCAACGGCCCCAAAGCCTGCTCACCACTGGCCAAGACCAACGCCTTGGTCCGCGCATTAGCCCCCGGAGCACAACGCAAAACCTGCCCCAACACCTCATCCACCCGCTCCGCCAACGCCTGCGGATCGTGCTCCACAAAATGCACCAACCCCAACCGCAGCGCCTCAACCCCATCAAACCGCGCCGCCGTCAAAGCCAACCGCCGCGCCTGAGTCAGCCCGATACGCTTCACCACAAACGGCGCAATCTGCGCCGGCAACAACCCAAGGCTGGTCTCCGGCAACCCAAACTGCGCCTGATGATCCGCAATCGCCACATCACTGACACACACCAACCCCAACCCGCCCCCCAGCACCGCCCCCTGAAGCACCACAATCACCACCTGCGGCAACGCCTCAACTTCCTGCAGCAGTGCGCCAAACGCCCGGTTCAACGCCTGCAACCCACCCGTGGCCCCGGCGCGCGCCATGTCCTTCACATCCCCACCCGCCGAAAAATGCCCACCGGCGCCACTGATAACCACCGCCCGCAAGGCTTTATCCCCTGACACATCGGCCAGTACCGCCCGCAACTCGGTCACCATCTCAAGGCTCATGGCATTCCGGCTGTCAGGCCGATTGAGCGTCACATGCAACACCCCGTTATGCGGCTCCAGCAACAACGTATTCACGACTTTTTCCCCGGCAAGGTGCCCATCAATTTGCAGATGATCCCCAGCATGATCTCGTCCGCCCCGCCGCCAATCGACACCAACCGCACATCCCGATAAGCCCGGGCCACCGGGTTGTCCCACATGAACCCCATACCGCCCCAATATTGCAGGCAACTGTCACTCACTTCCCGTCCCAGGCGCCCGGCCTTGAGCTTGGCCATCGAGGCCAGTCGCGTCACGTCCTGGCCCTTGATGTACTGCTCGGTGGCCTGGTACACCAAGGCCCGCAGGCATTCGATTTCGGTAGACAGTTCGGCCAGGCGAAAGTGGATCACCTGGTTGTCGATCAACGGCTTGCCGAAGGTCTTGCGCTCCTTGCAGTACTCGATGGTGCTGTCGATGCAGTACTCCAGGCCCTTGACCATATTGGCCGCGCCAAACAGTCGCTCTTCCTGGAACTGCAGCATCTGCATCATGAACCCCGCGCCTTCATGGCCGATGCGGTTGCGCTGGGGGATGCGCACGTCGTCGAAAAACACTTGGGCGGTTTCCGAGCTGTGCATGCCGAGCTTTTCCAGGGGCGGGCTGACGCTGATACCCGGGGTGTTCATCGGCACCATGATCAGCGACTTGTTGATGTGCGGCTTGTCGTCGGAGGTGTTGGCCAGCAGGCAGATAAAGTCGGCGCTCGGTGAGTTGGTGATCCACATCTTGCTGCCGTTGATTACATAGTCGGTGCCGTCCTTACGGGCATGGGTTTTCAGCCCGGCTACGTCGGAGCCGGCGCCGGTTTCCGAGACGCCAATGCAGCCCACGTGCTCGCCGCTGATGGCCGGGCGCAGGAATTCTTCGCGTAACTCATCGGAGCCGAAACGGGCCAGCGCCGGGGTGCACATGTCGGTTTGCACGCCGATGGACATCGGGATGCCGCCGCAGCGGATGCTGCCGAACTCTTCGGCGGCGACGATGGAGTAGCTGTAGTCGAGGCCCATGCCGCCGAATTTTTCCGGCTTGGAGATACCCAGCAAACCAAGGTCGCCGGCCTTGCGGAAGATCTCGTGGATCGGGAAGCGTCCGGCCTTTTCCCATTCATCGACGTGGGGGTTGATCTCGCGCTCGACAAAGCCACGGACGGTGCGACGCAGCTCTTCGTGTTCCTGGGTGAAAATCATTTTTGTTGTTCTCCCTATGGGGACGCGGAGCGTCCCGGGCTGCATTCCCACGCGGGGCGTGGGAACGATCATCAAAACCGCGCTGCACCAAAGCTGTTGGGCTGTAGTTGCCGCACTTCGGCCTCGTGGCAGATGTCCAGCAGAAACCCGAGCAAGGTCCGTGTGTCCCGGGGGTCAATCAGCCCGTCGTCCCACAGGTTTGCGCTGCCGTAGAGGGCGGTGGACTGGCTGTCGAGTTTCTGTGCGGTGACCTGTTCGAGCATGTCGAGCACCTTGGGGTCGGGCACCAGGCCGTCTTTCAATTGCTTGGCTTCGGTGACGATCCGCAGCACCTTGCCCGCCTGGGCGCCGCCCATCACGGCGGTGCGGCTGTTGGGCCAGGCGAAGATGAAGCGCGGGTCGAGGCCACGGCCGCACATCGCGTAGTTGCCGGCACCGTAGGAACCACCGACGACGATGGTCAATTTCGGCACCCGGGCATTGGCCACCGCCTGAATCATCTTCGCGCCGTGCTTGATCACGCCTTGCTGCTCCGACTCGGTGCCCACCATGAAACCGGTGGTGTTGTGGAAGAACAGCAGCGGCGTCAGGCTCTGGTCGCACAGTTGGATAAATTGCGCGGCCTTGCTCGCGCCCTTCGGTGTGATCGGCCCGTTGTTGCCGATAAAACCACAGGCGCGGCCCTGGATATGCAAATGGCCGCAGACGGTGTGCGGATCGAACTCGCCCTTGAACTCCAGGAAGTTGGAACCATCCGCCAGTCGCGCGAGGATTTCGCGCACATCGTAGGGCTTTTTCGGGTCGTCGGGGATCAGCCCCAGCAGCTCTTCAATCGGGTACAGCGGCTCGGCATAAGCACGTGACCGAACAACCGGCAGCCGGTCATCCCACGGCAACAGGCTGACGATCTCACGCACGATGCGCACACCGTCAGCGTCGTTTTCCGCCAGGTATTCGGCAGTGCCGGCGGTTTGCGCGTGCATCTCGGCGCCACCCAGTTCTTCATCGGTGGCGACTTCGCCGGTAGCCGCCTTGAGCAGCGGCGGGCCGGCCAAAAACAGCTTGGCCTTGCCGCGCACCACCACCACGTAATCCGAAAGCCCCGGCTGATAGGCGCCGCCCGCCGTGGCCGAGCCATGCACCACGGTGATCTGCGGCAAACCCATGGCCGACATCCGCGCCTGGTTGGCGAAGCTGCGTGCGCCTTCGACGAAAATCTCGGCAGCGTAGTTGAGGTTGGCGCCGCCGCTTTCTGCGAGCGTCACCACCGGCAGTTTGTTTTCCATGGCGATCTGTTGCAGGCGCAGGGATTTTTTCAGGCCCGAGGGGGAAATGGTTCCGCCCTTGATCGCACTGTTATTGGCCACCACCAGCATGCGCACGCCGCTGACGTAGCCGATGCCGGCGATCAACCCGCCACCGGCAGCGCTGCCGTCCTTGTCGTCGTGCAGTTTGTAGCCGGCCAGGCTTGCCAGTTCGAGGAACGGCGCGCCCGGGTCCAGCAGCAAATTCAGGCGTTCCCGTGGCAGCAGTTGCCCGCGCTTGTCGAACTTGGCCTTGGCTTCGGCGGCCTTGCTCAACAGGTTTTGCTCCAGCTGGCGCAGTTGATTGACGCCTGTGAGCATTGCTTCGCGGTTCTGCGCGAATTGCGGGCTGTGGGCGTCGAGTTGCGAGTCGATCACCGGCATGGCTTATTTCTCCTCCTTGAGCACGTCCGGCAAGTACGCCCGGTGGAAACCGTTAAAGGACGCACTCGGCGGTTGCGCCTTGTGCAGCGGCCAGGCGCGGCTGCCGAGGCTGGCGGCGCCGTCGATGCGCAAGGTGCTGCCGCTGACGAACGCGGCGGCGGGGCTGAGTAAAAACACAATCGCCGCGCTGACTTCCGATTCGGTGCCGATGCGCTTGAGCGGCACGTGTTCGCGCAAGGTCGGGATCACCGCCTTGAATGCTCCTTCGTAGGTGTCCATGCCGCTGGAGGCAATCCAGCCGGGCGCCACGGCGTTGACCCGCACCCCGGCGTAACCCCATTCGAAGGCGGCGGTCTTGGTGAAGTTGTCCATGCCCGAACGTGCCGCGCCGGAGTGGCCCATGCCCGGCATGCCGCCCCACATTTCGGCGAGCATGTTGACGATGGACCCGCCGTGCGTGCTCATGCACTGGTTGAACACTTCCCGGGCCATCAGGAAACCGCCCACCAGGTTGGTGCGCAACACCGTTTCAAAGCCCTTCTGATTGATCGACGCGAGCGGCGAGGGGTACTGGCCGCCAGCGTTGTTCACCAGGCCATGAACCGGGCCGTGCTCCTGGAGGATCTGGCTGACCAGCGCCTTGACCGCTTCTTCATCACGAATATCGCAGGCCTGCCAGCTGGCGCGGCCGCCGTCTTCACTGATCTCCGCCGCGACCGTTTGCAGTTTTTCCGGCTTGCGTCCCACCAGGATCACATGGGCGCCGAGGGCTGCCAGCTCGTGGGCAGTGCAGCGGCCAATGCCACTGCCGCCGCCGGTAACGATGATGGTCTGCCCCTGGAACAAGTCGGCTTTGAAGATCGAGTCGAAGGCCACGGCGTGGGTCCTTTAAGTGAATTGATCGGCTATGTGCTGCGGCACGGCAATCGGTATTTCCAGCAGTTGCTGGGCGAAGGCCTTGCCTTGGGGGTCGATGCGCAGGCTGGCAATCCCGCCGCCGCCCAAGGCGTTTTCCAGCAGGAAGTTCAGGCTGTGGCTGCCCGGCAAGTACCAGCGTTCGACGCGGCCGTGGATCGGGTCGAGTACGTGGCTCATCCAGTCGACGATCACTTCGGGGGTCAACGCTTCGGCGATCCACGGCAGGTATTCGGGCTCGCGGGCGATCACGCCGATGTTGCTGTGGTTGCCCTTGTCGCCAGAGCGCGCCACGGCCAGTTTGATCAGCGGCACGTTGGCGTCGGCGCGGCCTTGGGGTTTGGGCGGGTCGATCAAGGCGATGGAAGTGTTCAGCGGTGCGGTGCCAGGCAATTCGCAGGCATGCCGCTCGCCAAGAAAGTCGACCTGCAATTGGCAGGCGCTTTTATCGATCAGGAACGAAAACAGCCGAATCAGCGGATACACCGTGGGCCGCCCGCCTACGATCCCGGTGAGCCCCGGCGCCATGCCGGTGGCCGCCTGGGCGATCTCCCGGGCGAACAGCACCAGCGCCTGTTTGCTCGGGTGACGCACCGCCAGTTTCAGCACCACTTCGCGGCAGTCCTGGCGTTGGGCGTGGGGGCCGTAGGTGGCTTCGCTGCCCAACAGTTCGATGTTGACGTCGGTGTAGGGCGCCCAGCCGCGCTGGCTTAACAGCTCTGAGGTTTTGTTGATGATCGCCTGGCTGACCCGCTCGGCCTTGGCCACCGCGTCGATCCCGGCAATCAGGCAACTGGCGGTGCAGCGAAAGCCGTCCGGGTAAGTGGCGCTGACCTTGTACTGGTCGGTGGGCGGCAGGCCTTTGGCGCCGTGCAGGTGCACGCGGTTTTTGCCTTGTTGCTGGAGCTTTACGTGGCTGAAGTCGCAGATCACGTCGGGCAACAGGTAGGCGCGCGGGTCGCCGATTTCATACAGCAATTGCTCGGCGACGCTCAGTTCGCTGATCAGCCCGCCGGTGCCGTCGACTTTACTGACGGTGAACTGGCCGTCGGCGCTGACCTCCACAATCGGGAAGCCAATGTGTTCGTAGTCCGGCACCTCGCGCCAATCGGTGAAGTTGCCGCCGGTGCACTGGGCGCCACATTCGATGATATGCCCAGCCAGTGCCGCCTGGGCCAGGCGGTCGTAGTCCTGCCAGGACCAGTCGAATTCATGCACCAGCGCTGCGCTCACCACTGCGCTGTCGACCACACGGCCGGTGATGACGATATCGGCGCCCAGCGTCAGCGCCTGCACGATGCCCGGCGCGCCGAGGTAAGCGTTGGTGGACACGCACATCGCCGGCAAAGGTGCGCCGCTGAACATGTCGGTGATGCCGTGCAGTTGCTTGAACTGCGGTTGCAGGTCATCCCCCAGCAGCACGGCGATCTTCAACGGGATTTGCGCCTGGTCGCAGGCCGCCTGCAACGCGGCGGCGCAGGCCTGGGGGTTGATGCCGCCGGCATTGCTGATCACGCGGATGCCCTGGCGCTGGATATCCGCCAGCAGTGGCGTCAGCACCTCGACGAAATCCGTTGCGTAGCCGGCCTGGGGATCCTTCATCCGTGCCCCGGCGAGGATCGACATGGTGACTTCGGCCAAGTAGTCGAACACCAGGTAATCCAGCGCACCGCCTTCTACCAACTGCGCAGCGGCGGTGCAGGTGTCGCCCCAGAAGGCGCTGGCGCAGCCGATGCGTACCGTCTTGTTCATGGGGCGTCCTTCCTCTGGTTTGCTGGTACCAACACTACCAAGCAAGCGCTTGGTTTGTAAACTCTGGTCACAACTTTGCCCCAAGCGCTTGCTTGGTTGGCTGCCACGGCCTAAATTGCCGCCCAAGACGTAACCAGAAGTTAAGGAGAGCAGCATGGATGAGCAAAAAGCCCTGCGGGTGATGCGCACCATGGTCGACGCCGGCCAATTGACCGACCCCGACAGTGCCCGTGGCAAGTTGCTGCAAACCGCGGCCCACCTGTTTCGCAATAAAGGCTTTGAGCGCACCACCGTGCGTGACCTGGCCGGCGCGGTCGGGATCCAGTCCGGCAGCATCTTTCATCACTTCAAGAGCAAGGACGAAATCCTGCGGGCGGTGATGGAGGAAACCATCCATTACAACACCGCCCTGATGCGCGCGTCCCTGGCCGAGGCGACCAACGTGCGCGAGCGGGTGCTGGCGCTGATTCGCTGCGAATTGCAGTCGATCATGGGCGGCAGCGGCGAGGCCATGGCGGTGCTGGTGTATGAATGGCGTTCACTGTCGGCCGAAGGCCAGGCTCAGGTACTGGCCTTGCGCGATATCTACGAAGACATCTGGTTGCAGGTGTTGGGGGAGGCCAAGGATGCCGGTTATATCCGGGGCGATGTGTTTATCACCCGACGCTTCTTGACCGGTGCCTTGTCCTGGACCACCACCTGGTTTCGCGCCCAGGGCAGCATGACCCTGGAGCAACTGGCCGATGAAGCTTTGCTGATGGTTTTGAAAGCTGACTAGTCCGTTGGCGCAAGCTATTAATTGTGTGGCAGAAAGTTGTCTCGATAGACAAAAACGCCTAGCTTAGCGGGATCAAAGTTTTCGACGGTGTGTGCCTTGATGTTTTCGCCCTGGCGATTGGCTGCAGGACTCTCAATATTGGCACTTGGCACACTGTGGCTGATGCCGGCTTCGGCCGCTCAGTTGGTGAGGGTGGGGGCTGCGCATTTTCCACCGTACACCGTGCGCCCGGAGCAGGGCGCCGACACCGGGTTGCTGCCGCAATTGCTGGAAGCCTTGAATGCCCTGCAAACCGATTACCAGTTTGTGCTGGTGCCCACCTCGATCCCCCGGCGCTTTCGCGATTTCCAGCAAGGCCGGGTGGATATGGCGATCTTCGAAAATCCGGCATGGGGTTGGCAGGACATCCCCCACACGGCAGTCGACATGGGCCTGGAAGACGCGGAAATCTTCGTCGCCCAGCGTGAGCCCGGCCGCGACCAATCGTACTTCACTGAGCTGACCGGCAAGCGCCTGGCGGTGTTCAGCGGCTATCACTACGCGTTCGCCAACTTCAACCCCGACCCCAGGAACATGGCGGAGCACTTCAACGCCACCCTGACCTATTCCCACGACAGCAACCTGTTGATGGTTGCCCGGGGCCGCGCCGACATTGCATTGGTAACACGCTCCTACCTCAGCGATTTCCTGGTGCGCAACACCGAGACGGCGGGGCAGTTCCTGGTGTCTGAGCGGATTGACCAGGTGTACCACCATTTCGCGCTGCTGCGGCCCAAGGCGCCGATCACGGGGCCGGTGTTCGCCGGGCTGCTCAAGCAACTGCGGGACAATGGCCAGTTGCTGAAGATCTTCGAGCCTTACCGCATCGATGTGATGCCGGTGCCGTGATCGTCTAAATTTTTGCCCCTGGCTCACGTCACTTGTTGAACTGTCGACGATTCGTGAGCCCATCCCATGTCCAATCTGAATGACCTGTCTGTCCTGCCGTTGCCGGCGGGGCCTGCCCTGAATGCTGATGAAACTGACAGCCGTCTGAGCCTTACCCTTGAGGGGCAGCCGCTGATTCGTTTGCGCCTTGAACGGGGTGATGAGCTGCTGGTGCATTTGCAGGAGCCCGACCGTGTGCCGGCTGCCCGTGCTTTGTGGGCGGCGTGTTACTGGCTGTTTACCAAAGAGCCTGAGCGTCAACGGCTGGCCTGGCGTCTTGAGCATGCGCCGGAGGATGCGTTGCGCAGTGGGTTGCTGGTGGCGACCGAGGTTGCCGGGCAGTTTTATTGTGAGCGCACGTTGTTTTGGCAATTGCCGCAACCGTGGTTGGGGCAGTCGGTGACCGGGACTTATCCGCAGCAGATGATGATCAGTGGTGGCAAGCGCCATCCCGCTCGCGCGCCGAAGCCGCGGGGTGAGGTTTATCGGCGGTTTGATGCGCGGTTGGGGGCTTGGATTTCGCTGCGAACGGTTGAGATTGATGTTGATCTGGCGCGGTTTAATCGTTGGCAGAACAGTGCGCGGGTGGCGAATTTCTGGCAGGAAAGTGGCAGCCTGGAGCAGCATCGGGAGTATCTGGACAAGCTGGACGTGGATCCCCATGCGTTGACGTTGATCGGGTGTTTCGACGATGAGCCGTTTGCGTATTTCGAGGCGTATTGGGCCAAGGAGGATCGGATTGCGCCGTTCTATGACGTGGCGGATTACGATCGCGGGATTCATATGTTGGTGGGTGAGGAGCATCACCGGGGGCCGCATAAGGTTGCGAGTTGGTTGTCGGCGTTGGTGCATTACCTGTTTCTTGATGACCCGCGTACGCAGCGTGTGGTGGCGGAGCCTCGCGCGGATAACGGGCGGATGATTGGGCATATGCAGAATCAGTGTTTCCACTGTGAGAAGGAGTTTGATTTTCCGCATAAGCGGGCGGCGTTGATGATCCTGGGGCGGGAGCGGTTTTTTGAGCGGTGTGGGTTGGTTTGATCGGGGGCATATCCGTTATTTAGGTCACGGCC
>NZ_JAXCIS010000144.1:0-30189 GCF_034044025.1 Pseudomonas sp. SED1 | reverse complement strand
GCGAGGTGCCGAGTGGTGGGGCAAGAGCGTTTTGCTTACTTTTGGGGCGTTTGCCAAAAGTGAGCCGCTGTAAGAGCGGAACCCATATCAGCCATCACCCCAATAACGGATATTCACCCAAACCCCAGCCATAAAAAAAGGCGCAACCCTCACAGGTCGCACCCTCTTCACAAGCCAAAGATCTGTCAGCTACCCAAAGCCTTGGAAGCCAACCAGAACAACCCAGCCGAAAGGCCCACAGTTGCCGGCAGCGTCAACACCCAAGCCATCAAAATGGTCTTAACGGTGCCGCCTTGCAGCCCACTCTTGTTAGCCACCATGGTCCCGGCCACACCCGAAGACAACACATGGGTCGTAGATACCGGCAGGCTAAAGATGTTAGCCAGGCCAATCATACTGGCCGTGGTGATCTGCGCCGACATGCCCTGGGCATAGGTCATCCCTTGCTTGCCGATCTTCTCACCAATGGTCAACACCACACGCTTCCAGCCCACCATGGTGCCCAGGCCCAAGGCCAGCGCCACGGCCAGGATCACCCAGAACGGTGCATATTCGGTTGTAGCCGTCAGGTCCTTGCGCAACTTGTCCAGGTCCGACTTCTCACGCGCTTCCAGGCCAGGCAACTTGCCTACCTTCTTCGCGGTGTCATCCAGGCACAACAGATAACGACGCACTTCAATCCGGTGCTCGGCAGTCAACGAATGGTAGTCAGAGACACCTTTCAATGTACCCAGCAGGGCGTTGATAGTCGGTTCAGTCTGCTGCGGATTGCACTGGAACTTGCCCGGCAAATCGTCTTTCACACTCTTGCCCAGAGCAAGGAACTCACCGAGGGTTTCGTGATTACGCTGGTAGAACTGATTCAAGTGCAGCGTGGCGTCGCGGGTACGCTCGATCTGGTAAGTGGTGCTGCCCAGGTCCAGTACAAACTGCGCCGGCACGATACCGATCAATACCAGCATGATCAGGCCGATACCTTTCTGACCATCGTTGGAACCGTGCACAAAGCTCACGGCCATTGCCGAAATCACCAGTACCAGGCGGTTCCAGAACGGTGGGTGCTTCTTGTCGTCGAGTTTGCGGCGCTGGTCCGGTGTCTTGTGCATCTTCGACAGCGGGCGCCACCATTTCAGGCCGAGCAGCACCAGGGCTGCCACCACGAAACCAGCCATCGGCGAGAACACCAGCGAGGCGCCGATATCGATCGCTTTCTGCCAGTTCACGCCGTCAGCCAGCGGAATGTCGTTGATCAGGGCGTTGGCCAGGCCGACACCGAGGATCGAGCCGATCAGGGTGTGGGAGCTGGACGCCGGGATCCCGAAATACCAGGTGCCGAGGTTCCAGGTGATCGCCGCGGCCAATAATGAGAAGACCATGGCCAGACCGTGGCCGGTGTTCACATTGATCAGCAGCTCCACCGGCAGCAAGTGCACGATGGCATATGCAACACCGACACCACCGAGCAACACGCCGAGGAAGTTGAACACCCCGGAGAAGAACACGGCCAGATGCGGAGGCATGGCTTTGGTATAGATGACTGTGGCAACCGCGTTAGCGGTGTCATGAAAGCCATTGATGAACTCGAAGGCGAGGACAAAGGCCAGGGCGAGCAACAGGCTCACTAGAACCCAAGCATCCAGTCCGCTGAATAAATCGATCATGAAGGTTTTCTGACCCGGTCGTAAGGGGGCGCGATTATGCCAGAAAACATCGGTAATCAATGCACTAGCTGCTCATCGGTAACATTCTTCAACGAAAAAAAATCAGGGTGAGGGGCGCATCCCGGCGTTTTCGGGGCTTCGGCAAGTGTTTGATTTATAACGAAGATAGCGAAAATTTGCGGGTTAAACCGCCAGAAGGGAACTTCTGAAACAATTGTATGAAATTTCGGTAAGACGCCATGAAGGTGCTTCTCCCTGCCAGCGCGGTGCTGGCAGAGAGATGGCACCGTGGATGCTCAACCCGAATCGCTTATGGCTCTCCGGCTTTGAGGTCCTGTTCAATCTTATGGATTTCCTGGGCAAAGGCCTGGTCGAGCAGACTGGCTCGTTTGCGCCAGGGCTTGCGTTCAGGTTCTGGCTGGGCGGCGTAGGTGGTGACTTCCCCGCCGTAAACATCCTTGTAACGTTGTTCCTGGCGCTCAAGTTCCGCGCGCAGTTCGTCTTTCGTCACATTGTTACCTAATTGAGTTGAGTTTAATTCCAGTGAAGCGCGATGCAGGGAAGGATCAATCACTTCCTTATTGCATGCGGCCACGGCACCGGAAGAAGAACAGCTGTCGTAGCAACAGTTTCTATTTACAGTCGCAAGCCATTGGCAGCATCTTGCATGAGTGTCAGGTACTTGCGGCGGGGCCTGCGCAAAGGCGATGGTTGCCCGGTCAGGTTCGGATCGGCGTTTTGAAACGGAGCCGGCCTCGCACAGGATGCATTATAGCCATGCGTTTGAGTAACACTATCACCATCAAGTTAAAAATCGTCAACTTTGTGTGAGGGTTTTGTTACTCAAGCACGTCAGGTAATTGCTCAACTATTGACGTCATAAATTGTGCCGTATTCTACAGGCGGTAAATAAACCTTAAGTTCTCTCGTACATCAGAAGATTCTGAAAGTCGATTGAGAGGTGGACCAACCTGGGCCGACCGCCGACGGGCGGTGACTAATTGCGATAATCGAATGACCGTCCGATAATCGCCCGATCTTGCCCGCCTTGCCTTGTGTATCGATTACACGGCGGCTTGTAATAGCGCTCACCCCCGCTGCGGTTAAAAATAAGAGAAAGGACCCCAAATGAACGATCAATTGCGCAACTCCTTCGCGTCAGTGGCGCCGCCGATCGTTGCGTCACCGGCCAAGCGCATCCAGGCGTTTACCGGTGATCCGGACTTCATGACCTCTCTGGCCCGTGGCCTGGCCGTGGTGCAGGCGTTCCAGGAACGCAAGCGCCACCTGACCATCGCCCAGATAAGTCACCGCACGGAAATTCCCCGCGCTGCCGTACGCCGTTGCCTGCATACCCTGATCAAACTCGGCTACGCCACCACCGACGGGCGTACCTATTCACTACTGCCCAAGGTGCTGACCCTCGGCCACGCCTATCTGTCGTCCACGCCCCTGGCGGTTTCCGCCCAGCCGTACCTGGATCGCATGAGCGAGCAACTCCACGAAGCCTGCAACATGGCGACCCTCGAAGGCGATGACATCCTCTACATCGCCCGTTCCGCCACCACCCAGCGCCTGATTTCCGTCGACCTTTCCGTGGGCGGCCGCTTGCCGGCCTATTGCACCTCCATGGGCCGTATCCTGCTGGCCGCGCTGGATGACGCTTCACTGCAGGACTATCTCGACCACGCCGACCTGCAAACCAAGACCAGCCGCACCCTCACCACCCCGCAAGCCTTGCTCGAATGCTTGCAGGAAGTGCGGCAACAAGGTTGGTGCATTGTCGACCAGGAACTGGAACAGGGCCTGCGTTCCATCGCCGTGCCGGTATACGACGCCTCGGGCCAGGTACTCGCCGCGCTGAACGTCAGCACCCATGCCGGGCGGGTCAGCCGCAGTGAGCTGGAGCAGCGTTTCCTGCCGAGCATGCTCAGCGCCAGCCAGGAGCTGAGTGCCCAGCTGTTTGCGTAAGCTGTTCGGTGACCGCACAGATCCCGGCTGGATGAATTGACGGTGTTTCCCAAGGCTTATTAATGTGCGGCAGCGCTTCAAGGCGCCGCCCCAATAATAATGACGACTCAAGGTCGTTCGCCCGCCCATCGGTGTGGAAATAAAAATAATGAATCAGCCTTCACCTGCTGTCGGTACTTGCCTGGACGTTCAGTCCTTCATCAACGCCCAGCCGCTGTCGCGGTATCAGTGGCGGGTGGTGATCCTGTGTTTTCTCATCGTCTTCCTCGACGGCCTCGACACCGCCGCCATGGGCTTTATCGCCCCTGCGCTGTCCCAGGACTGGGGCATCGACCGCGCCAGCCTCGGCCCGGTAATGAGTGCCGCGTTGATCGGCATGGTCTTTGGCGCCCTCGGCTCCGGTCCGCTCGCGGACCGCTTTGGACGCAAGGTGGTGCTGGTGGGAGCGGTATTGGTGTTTGGCGCCTTCAGCCTGGCATCGGCCTACAGCAGTAACGTCGATCAACTGCTGATCCTGCGTTTCCTCACCGGCCTGGGCCTGGGCGCCGGCATGCCGAATGCCACGACGCTGCTCTCCGAATACACCCCGGAACGTCATAAGTCGCTGCTGGTTACCAGCATGTTCTGCGGCTTCAACCTGGGCATGGCCGGTGGCGGGTTTATCTCGGCCAAGTTGATCCCGGCCTTTGGCTGGCACAGCCTGCTGATGATCGGCGGCATCTTGCCGTTGATCCTTGCGGTGGTGTTGTTGTTCTGGCTGCCGGAGTCGGCGCGTTACCTGGTGGTGCGCAATCGCGGCACCGACAAGGTCCGCAAGACCCTCGCGCCCATCGAACCCAGCATCGTCGCCCAGGCCGCAAGCTTCAGCGTGCCCGAGCAAAAAACCGTCAAGGCGCGCAACGTGTTCGCGGTGATCTTCTCCGGCACCTACAGCGCCGGCACCTTGCTGTTGTGGCTGACCTACTTCATGGGCCTGGTGATTGTTTACCTGCTGACCAGTTGGCTGCCGACCCTGATGCGCGACAGCGGCGCCAGCATGGAACAGGCCGCGTTTATCGGCGCGTTGTTCCAGTTTGGCGGCGTGTTGAGTGCGGTCGGCGTGGGCTGGGCGATGGACCGGTTCAATCCTCACAAGGTCATCGGCGCCTTCTACTTGCTGGCCGGGGTGTTTGCCTACGCGGTGGGGCAGAGCCTGGGCAATATCACGCTCCTGGCGACCCTGGTGCTGATCGCCGGCATGTGTGTCAACGGTGCGCAATCGGCGATGCCGTCGCTGGCCGCACGCTTCTACCCGACCCAAGGCCGTGCCACCGGTGTGTCGTGGATGCTCGGCATCGGCCGTTTTGGTGCGATCCTCGGTGCATGGATGGGCGCAACCCTGCTGGGCCTGGGCTGGAACTTCGAACAGGTGCTGACAGCCCTGGTGATTCCGGCGGCATTGGCCACCACGGCGGTGGTGATCAAGGGGATGGTCAGCCACGCGGACGCTACCTGAAGCGATTTTTTGCAGGAGCGAGCTTGCTCGCGAAAGTCTCTAGCGATGACGTTGGCATTCTGAACGAACGCGGCGTCTTCAAGTTTTTCGCGAGCAAGCTCGCTCCTACAGGGAAAGATAGCTTGCAAACAATTCGTTCGATAATCGAACACTCAGTCGATTATCGGATTGTTTGGCTTTAACCCCCGGCTTAATCTTCAAGCACTTCGGCGCTGCCTCCAGCGCCTTTTTCGATCGATACCGGGAGCCCAACCCCATGGCTGAAATCCTTTCGCTGGCTGATGCGGTCAAGCAGTTCGTGAATGACGGCGACACCGTTGCACTCGAAGGCTTTACTCACCTGATCCCTACGGCGGCAGGTCATGAAATCATTCGTCAGGGCAAGAAAGACCTGACGCTGGTGCGCATGACGCCCGACCTGATCTACGACCAGTTGATCGGCGCCGGCTGTGCACGCAAGTTGATTTTCTCCTGGGGCGGCAACCCGGGTGTGGGCTCCCTGCATCGCCTGCGGGACGCGGTTGAAAAGCAATGGCCGCAACCACTGGAGATCGAAGAACACAGCCACGCCGACCTGGCCAATGCCTACGTCGCCGGGGCATCCGGCCTGCCATTCGCGGTGCTGCGCGCCTACGCCGGCTCCGACCTGCCCAAGGTCAACCCGCTGATCAAGACCGTGACTTGCCCCTTCACCGGCGAAGTGCTGGCCGCCGTGCCATCGGTGCGCCCGGACATCACCGTGATCCACGCACAAAAGGCTGACCGCAAAGGCAACGTGCTGCTCTGGGGCATCCTCGGTGTGCAGAAGGAGGCGGCCCTGGCAGCCAAGCGCTGCATCGTCACCGTCGAAGAAATCGTCGACGACCTCAACGCACCGATGAACGCCTGCGTCCTGCCGACCTGGGCCCTGACCGCCGTGTGCCACGTGCCAGGCGGCGCGCATCCGTCTTACGCCCACGGTTACACCGAGCGTGACAACCGCTTCTACCAGGCGTGGGACCCGATCGCCCGGGACCGTGAGACGTTTACTGCGTGGATCAACGAATACATCCACGGCACTGCCAACTTCAGTGAATTCCAGGCCAAGCTGGCCGCCGCGCAGGAGGCCAAATAATGGCTTACTCCACCAATGAAATGATGACTGTCGCCGCCGCGCGCCGCCTGAAGAACGGTTCGGTGTGCTTCGTCGGCATCGGCCTGCCTTCCAAGGCCGCCAACCTGGCGCGCCTGACGTCGTCGCCGGATGTGGTGTTGATCTATGAGTCCGGCCCGATTGGCGCCAAGCCATCCGTGCTGCCGCTGTCCATCGGCGACGGCGAGCTGGCGGAAACCGCTGACACCGTGGTGCCGACCGGCGAGATTTTTCGCTACTGGCTGCAGGGCGGGCGCATTGACGTCGGCTTCCTCGGAGCGGCCCAGGTCGACCGTTTCGGCAATATCAACACCACCGTGGTCGGTGACTATCACCAGCCCAAAGTGCGCCTGCCGGGTGCCGGTGGCGCGCCGGAGATCGCCGGTTCTGCCAAGAGCGTGCTGATCATCCTCAAGCAGTCGGCGCGTTCGTTCGTCGACAAGCTGGACTTCATCACCTCGGTCGGCCACGGCGAAGGCGGTGACTCGCGTAAACGCCTGGGTCTGCCAGGCGCCGGTCCCGTAGGCATCATTACCGACCTGTGCATCATGGAACCGGAGGAGGGCAGCCACGAGTTTGTCGTCACCGCCCTGCACCCCGGCGTGACCCGTGAGCAAGTGGTGGCTGCCACCGGTTGGGCGATTCGCTTTGCCGACCAACTGACCACCAGCGCCGAACCTACCGAGATTGAACTGACCGCCCTGCGCGACCTTGAGGCACGCACCGCTGCCGCCCACGGCCAAGCCCCCGGAGAAGCCTGATGCGCGACGTATTTATCTGTGACGCCATTCGTACCCCCATCGGCCGTTTTGGCGGCGGCTTGTCCACCGTGCGCGCCGATGACCTGGCGGCACTGCCGATCAAGGCGCTGATGGAGCGCAACCCGTCGGTGGACTGGAACGCGGTGGATGAAGTGTTCCTCGGCTGCGCCAACCAGGCCGGCGAAGACAACCGCAACGTGGCCCGCATGGCAGCATTGCTGGCGGGCCTGCCGGAAAGCATTCCCGGCGTCACCCTGAACCGCCTGTGCGCGTCGGGCATGGACGCGATCGGCACGGCGTTTCGCGCCATCGCCAGCGGCGAAATGGAGCTGGCGATTGCCGGTGGCGTTGAGTCGATGTCCCGCGCCCCGTTCGTGATGGGCAAGGCTGATGCGGCGTTCTCGCGCAACATGAAGCTGGAAGACACCACCATCGGCTGGCGTTTTATCAACCCGTTGATGAAGGCCCAGTACGGCGTCGATCCGATGCCGCAAACCGCCGACAACGTGGCCGACGACTATAAAGTCTCCCGCGCCGATCAGGACGCCTTCGCCCTGCGCAGCCAGCAACGTACCGCTGTTGCGCAGGCTGCCGGCTTCTTTGCTGAAGAAATCGTGCCGGTGCGTGTCGCGCATAAAAAAGGCGAAACCGTGGTCGAGCACGACGAGCATCCACGGGCCGATACCACCCTGGAAGCCTTGACCAAGCTCAAGCCGGTCAACGGCCCGGACAAGACCGTCACTGCGGGCAACGCCTCGGGTGTGAACGATGGCGCCGCAGCGCTGATCCTGGCCTCCGCTGAAGCCGTCAAAAAACATGGCCTGACCGCTCGCGCTCGTGTGCTGGGCATGGCCAGCGCCGGTGTTGCACCTCGGGTCATGGGCATCGGCCCGGTGCCGGCCGTGCGCAAACTGGTGGAGCGCCTGGGCCTGGCGGTCACTGATTTTGATGTGATCGAACTCAACGAAGCGTTCGCCAGCCAGGGCTTGGCCGTACTGCGCGAACTGGGGATTGCCGACGACGCACCCCAGGTCAACCCGAACGGTGGTGCCATTGCCCTTGGCCATCCGCTGGGCATGAGCGGCGCGCGTCTGGTACTGACCGCCCTGCATCAGCTGGAAAAAACCGGTGGCAGCAAAGGCCTGGCGACCATGTGTGTCGGTGTTGGCCAAGGCCTGGCCCTGGCGATCGAACGCGTTTGAGACCCACAAGAATAAAGAGGATTGCTCCATGAGTGACAAGCCCGGATACCGGCGCCCGCAAGCGGGTACTCAGCCTGATTACCTGCACCCGGCCTACCAGTCGACGAACCTGCGTTCGCCGTCCAAGCCGTTGGTGTTCCTGCCCCATTCCTTGTCGGAAATCACCGGCCCGACCATCGGCGCCGAACGGATCGACGAGAAGGACAACGACCTGACCGCCCAGCATGAAGGCGAGCCCCAGGGCGAACGCATCATCATTCACGGGCGCGTGCTGGATGAAAACGGCTTGCCCGTTCCCGGTATCCTCGTGGAAATCTGGCAGGCCAACGCCGCCGGCCGCTACAACCACAAGCGCGACCAGCACGACGCGCCGCTGGACCCGAATTTCACCGGTACCGGGCGCACGGTCACCGACGCCGAGGGCTGGTACCAGTTCCAGACCATCAAGCCCGGCGCCTACCCGTGGGGCAACCACCACAATGCGTGGCGCCCGGCGCACATCCACTTCTCGCTGTTCGGCCCGAGTGTGCTGACGCGGTTGGTGACGCAGATGTATTTCCCCGGCGACCCGCTGCTGGCGTACGACCCGATCTACAACTGCGTCCCGGACACCTCCGCCAAGGAACGCCTGATCGCCAGTTTCGACCTGGAAAAAACCATTCCGCACTATGCCCTCGGCTACCGCTGGGACATCGTCCTGCGCGGCCGCGACGCCACGCCGATGGAGAAATAAGATGAGCCTCAACGCGACTACTTCCCACACCGTCGGGCCGTATTACCACATCGGCCTGACCTGGCTGAACCGCGAAGACCTGACCGTTGCCGCCACCCTCGGCGAGCGCGTGGCGATCACCGGGCAGGTGGTGGATGGCAACGGCGATGTGGTCAACGACGCCATGCTGGAAGTCTGGCAGGCCAATGCGGCCGGCAAGTATGACCATCCTGAGGATGAGCAGGACAAGCCGGTGGACCCGAACTTCGAAGGCTTTGGCCGGGTGCCGGTGGATGCCGAAGGGCGTTTTCGCTTTACCACCATCAAGCCGGGCAGTGTGCCGGGGTTGAAGGGCACGACCCAGGCGCCGCACCTGGTGGTGTTGGTGTTTGCCCGTGGGTTGGTGAAGCACCTGCTGACGCGGATTTATTTTGACGGTGAGGCGGCGAATGGCGATGACGCGCTGCTGGCGTGTGTGCCACAGGAGCGCCGGCGCACGTTGATCGCCAAGGCGGATGCGGCGGGTGTGTACCAGTGGAATGTGATTTTGCAGGGGACAGACGAAGAGACGGTGTTCTTCGATTATTGAGTTGGCTGGGGATCTATCGCAGGCAAGCCAGCTCCCACAGGGGAATGCATTCCAAATGTGGGAGCCGGGTTTGCCCGCGATGAGGCCGGCACAGGCAACAAATATCCAAAAGTCTGCTTGCGGAACATGGTTGTTGCAAAGTATGTCTAGGCTATAACCGTTCCCACTGAGTGAAAAAATATGACAACAAAAACCAGCCACTACACCGGAGAAGAACGCAGCAAAAGGATTTTTGCGATTGTCGGTGCCTCTTCCGGCAACCTCGTCGAATGGTTCGACTTCTACGTCTATGCCTTCTGCGCCATCTATTTCGCCCCGGCGTTTTTCCCGTCGGACGACCCCACCGTGCAACTGCTCAACACCGCTGGTGTGTTTGCCGCCGGCTTCCTGATGCGTCCCATTGGCGGCTGGCTGTTCGGCCGGGTGGCGGATAAACACGGTCGCAAGAATTCGATGATGATCTCGGTGCTGATGATGTGCGCCGGCTCCCTGGTCATTGCCTTTTTGCCCACCTACAAAGACATCGGCGCCTGGGCCCCGGCCTTGCTGCTGGTGGCCCGGTTGTTCCAGGGCCTGTCGGTAGGCGGCGAATACGGCACCACCGCTACCTACATGAGTGAAGTGGCCCTCAAGGGCCAGCGCGGGTTCTTTGCCTCGTTCCAGTACGTGACCCTGATCGGCGGGCAACTGCTGGCGGTGTTGGTGGTGGTGATCCTGCAACAGATCCTCACCGAAGACGAACTGCGTGCCTGGGGCTGGCGGATTCCGTTTGTGATCGGCGCCATTGCGGCGGTGATCTCGCTGCTGCTGCGTCGCACCCTGAAAGAAACCACCAGCAAGGAAATGCGTGAAGACAAGGACGCCGGCAGCATTGCCGCGCTGTTCCGCGATCACAAGGCTGCGTTTATCACCGTGCTCGGTTACACCGCCGGCGGCTCGCTGATTTTCTACACGTTCACCACTTACATGCAGAAGTACCTGGTGAACACCGCCGGGATGCACGCCAAGACCGCCAGCTACATCATGACCGGCGCGCTGTTCTTCTACATGTGCATGCAGCCGGTGTTCGGCATGTTGGCCGACAAGATTGGCCGCCGTAACTCGATGCTGTGGTTCGGCGCCCTGGGCACGCTGTGCACCGTGCCGATCCTGCTGACCCTGAAAACCGTCAGCAGTCCGTTCCTGGCCTTTGTGTTGATCACCCTGGCGCTGGCCATCGTGAGCTTTTACACCTCCATCAGCGGCCTGGTGAAAGCCGAAATGTTCCCGCCACAAGTACGCGCATTGGGCGTGGGCCTGGCGTATGCGGTGGCTAACGCGATCTTCGGCGGCTCGGCGGAATACGTGGCCTTGGGGCTCAAGTCCATGGGCATGGAGAACACCTTCTACTGGTACGTCACGGCAATGATGGCGGTGGCGTTCCTGTTCAGCTTGCGCCTGCCCAAACAGGCGGCGTACTTGCACCACGATCTGTAACCGGCTGGCGCATGCCCCTCTTCGGGTATGCGCCACCTAGGGATGTTTTATGACGATGCGCACGAGCAACCAACTGTTCGACGCCTATTTCACCGCCAACAGCATGGCCGAAGTGTTCTGCGACCAAGGGCGCTTGCAGGGCATGCTGGATTTCGAAGCGGCACTGGCCCGGGCCGAGGCTCAGGTCGGGTTGATCCCGCAAGCGGCCGTCGCGCCCATTGCCCAGGCTTGCCTGGCTTCTCTCTACGACGTTGATGCCCTCGGCGAGGCAATTGCCACTGCGGGCAATTCGGCGATTCCGTTGGTCAAGGCCCTCGGCAAGTTGATCGCCAGCGAAGATGCCGGCGCCGAACGTTATGTGCATCTGGGCGCTACCAGCCAGGATGTGATGGACACCGGCCTGGTGCTGCAACTGCGCAGCGCTGTCGAGTTGATCGAACACGATCTGGCGCGGTTGGGTGGCATCCTGGCCGCGCAGGCTCAACGTTATGCGACAACTCCTTTGGCTGGCCGGACGTGGCTGCAGCATGCAACGCCGGTCACCCTGGGCATGAAAATCGCCGGCTGGCTCGGCGCGGTTACCCGGAGTCGGCAGCGCCTTCGTGAGCTCAAGCCGCGTTTGCTGGTGCTGCAATTTGGCGGTGCTTCCGGAACCCTGGCGGCCTTGGGCGAACAGGCGATGCCGGTGGCTCAAGCCTTGGCGGCCGAGTTGCAACTGGGCCTGCCGGAACAACCCTGGCACACCCAGCGCGACCGACTGGTGGAGTTTGCCTCGGTGCTTGGCTTGATCGCCGGCAGCCTCGGTAAACTGGGCCGAGACATCAGCCTGCTGATGCAGACCGAAGCGGCAGAAGTGTTCGAACCCTCAGCCCCCGGCAAGGGTGGCTCTTCGACCATGCCCCACAAGCGCAACCCGGTGGGCGCTGCCGTGCTGATCAGCGCCGCGACCCGCGTGCCCGGCCTGGTGGCAACGATGTTCAGCGCCATGCCCCAGGAGCACGAACGCAGCCTGGGCCTGTGGCACGCCGAGTGGGAAACCTTGCCGGAAATTTGCCGGTTGGTGTCCGGTGCGTTGCATCAGGCGCTGCTGGTCAGCGAAGGGCTGGAAGTCGACCCCGGCCGCATGTCCCGGAATCTTGATCTGACCCAAGGCCTGGTATTGGCCGAAGCGGTCAGCATCGTCCTTGCCCAGCGCCTGGGCCGCGAAACCGCGCACCATCTACTGGAACAATGCTGCAAGCGCGCCGTCGCCGAGGGGCGCCACCTGCGGGCGGTGCTGGGTGACGAACCGCAAGTGAACGCCGAACTGTCGGCAGCCGAACTCGATCGCCTGCTCGACCCGGCGCACTACCTGGGCCAGGCACACACCTGGGTCACCCGGGCCGTGGCCGAACATTTTGCTTTGACTGCCTGAGGAGGCTGCTGTGGGATTTGTACAACTCGCCGATGGCGAACTGAACTACCAACTCGATGGCCCCGAAGACGCACCAGTGTTGGTGCTGTCCAACTCCCTGGGCACCGACCTGCACATGTGGGACATCCAGATCGAGGCGTTCACGAAGTACTTCCGGGTGCTGCGTTTCGACACCCGTGGCCACGGCAAATCCCTGGTGACCGAGGGGCCCTACAGCATCGAGCAATTGGGCGGTGACGTGTTGGCGTTGCTGGATGCTTTGCAGATCGAACGCGCGCATTTCTGCGGGCTGTCCATGGGCGGCCTGATCGGCCAGTGGCTGGGGATCAATGCGGGTGAGCGTTTGCGTCGGTTGGTGGTATGCAACACAGCAGCGAAAATCGGCACGCCCGAGATCTGGAATCCACGGATCGAGATGGTCCTGCGCGACGGTGCGGCAGCGATGGTGGCCCTGCGTGACGCGTCGATCGCCCGCTGGTTCACCGCCGACTTTGCCGAGGCTCATCCTGACCAGGCCAAGCTGATCACCGACATGCTGGCAGCGACCAATCCCCAGGGTTATGCCGCCAACTGCGCGGCTGTGCGCGATGCGGATTTCCGTGAGCAGCTGGCATCGATCAAGGTGCCGACCCTGGTGATTGCCGGCACTGAAGATGCGGTCACGCCGCCGTCTGGTGGGCACTTTATCCAGGAACATGTGCAGGGCGCCGAGTACGCCGAGTTCTACGCCGCGCACCTGTCCAACGTGCAGGCCGGTGCGGCGTTCAGCGACCGTGTGCTGGAATTTCTGTTAGCCCGCTGAGTATCGCTAACCTCTGTGGCGAGGGAGCTTGCTCCCGTTGGGCTGCGAAGCAGCCCTGAAAGCCGCAATAGAGATTTTTCAGCAAGTATGCGGTGACCTTATGGGGGCCGCTGCGCGACCCAACGGGAGCAAGCTCCCTCGCCACAGGTTATGTGCCTGTCGTCAAAAATTGCATGAGGAGCTTTTTGTGGACGAGAAACAACGTTATGCCGACGGCCTGCAGGTGCGCCGTGAAGTGCTGGGCGACGCCCACGTCGACCGGAGCCTCAACGCCCTGACCGAATTCAACAGCGAATTCCAGGAAATGATCACCCGCCACGCCTGGGGTGATATCTGGACCCGCCCGGGCCTGCCGCGGCATACCCGCAGCCTGATCACCATCGCCATGCTGATCGGCATGAACCGCAGCGAAGAGCTGAAGCTGCACCTGCGAGCTGCCGCGAGTAACGGCGTGACCCGCGCCGAAATCAAGGAAGTGCTGATGCAGAGCGCGATCTACTGCGGAATTCCGGCGGCCAATGCGACGTTTCATTTGGCTGAGTCGGTGTGGGATGAGTTGGGGGTCGAATCGCGCGATCCAGCCTGATTGACCCCCCGCAGGACGCGTCTGCTATGTGTACTGGGTGCGTAACGGGCGGCCCATTTCCTCTCGGAGTGCATTTTCCGTAAAGGGCTTGGGATTGGTCGTTGTGGGGTCGGTTGATCGATGGTTGTCGAAGTCAAAAGGTAGCGCGATCGTAGGCAGGCCTACGGCTTGCCGTTCGGCGTTGGGTTCGCCGCCCGGGTTCTCCGGGGTGCCGGTATCGCCTTCGAGAAAGGTTCCCGTGGCACCGTTATAGGCGTGGGCCATTTCATGGTAGAGGGCGTTGACTGGGGCGCTGTCTTCATCCAGTGAGTAGGAGGGGTTGTAGTGTATTTCCCCGCCTGTAGCGACCGCGCCGCGCTGGTTATGGATGATGTGGCCCCGGGCTGCGGGCTCTAGCGTTTCAAGGGTATTGCCTGCTGCCAAGTGGTTGCGAACAGCCGCGTTATTGAAAAAGTAACGACCGTTATCTTCAGCCAACTCAGTGATGCGAACGGGGGCATCGTTTCGCTGAGCCTTGGCGTCGGCGGTACTGAGCATCTTCTTGCCCTGCATAGACATTCTCAGCAGCTCCATATCGTCTTCTACCTGTTGTTTGAACTCGGTAGAGCCTTCGACGACATAGCCACTTTTACCCGCCTCACTGGGTTGTGTGTGGACGAGTGTGGAGCCTGGGGTGCGATGAATCTGGTCCGAAGGCTTGGCGTAAATGACGGTGTTATCGTTGTCGGACCTGACAATGTTCTTGTCGCGCCCGGTATAAACCGTGGCGGGGCCGTGAGTGACAATCAGGTTTTCACCTTTGCCTCCGTGCATGACCGCCGGAATGTGTGTGTCATTGCGGGTGACAATCATGAAGTCGTGGCCATCACCGCCGTCCATGTACAGGCGGCGCTCCGGGAAACCCTGGCCTGCCTGCATGCGATCGTTGCCGTTATTGCCTTTGAGGATGCCGTTGCCTGAGCCGGCGATCAGCAGGTCATCGCCATCATCACCCATCGCGATGCCGTCGCCGCTCCCGAGCTTGAGCCTGTCGTTACCTGCACCGCCGTATAGCCGCGTATTGCCCGAGCCCGCCTGGGCGTAATCGTCACCAGCGCCCAACTCAACGCGAATATCGTTATCAACCCGTGGATCGATCAGCACGCAATCGTTGCCGCCATTGGTCCTGATCCGCAGGGGTTGGGTTTCACTGCCATCAGGGGAACGAAGCAAGTTCAGTTGATAGGGCGTGTTGTTGATAATGGCGATCAGATTGTTGTCCGGACTTTTTTTGATGATCACCTTGTCGTCGTGATTGGCGGTCTCGATGATGAATTCGTTACCGGTAGCACCTACAGGCTTCCCGCCTTTGCTGACGTAGGTGATTTCCTGGTAAATCTTCACGTTCTGGTCATGACGCAATATGTCGGAGTTGATGTATTTTTTTTCGTTTTTGTCGAGGGGATTCTGATCCGCGGCGAGCTTGGAAAGGGAAGAGAAATACATGAAATCCAGGGGTCTGTCGTGACCGATATACCGGGACGACTTGCTGATGACTACGACGGGGGCCTGGACAGAGGGAGCAGTGGAAGCCGCTGGCAGGGGCGATGTCGACAGTTGATTGAAGGCAGGCGAAACAAATAGCGAAGGCATGTTCATGGGGGTATCTCATCGCGGATATACCCCAGTGTGTGGTGCAGGTTTAGCGTGGGTTCCCATGTCGGTCGCGCTTGGACAGGGGCAAATGTTACCTGCTGTCACACAGGCGGTTAACGGGCGTCAGCGTCCCACACCCAATTCCACACCCCCGGCAGATGCACCACTTCGTCGGCGCTCTTCACCGTGCGGGCCATGGCGGCGCGCTGCAAGGTTGCCCGGTCGGTATAGAACGGCTGCGTGGCGACCGGCACGCCGTTGATGCGCGCGCTGTCCATCAGGATTTGCAGGTATTCCTTCAAGTGCCAGGCGGTATAGCGGTTGATGTCGTGGAAGGTCACTACCACCGGGATCACGCCGTCCACCGTCGGTAATTCGC
The DNA here is from genome assembly GCF_034044025.1 of Pseudomonas sp. SED1. NCBI lineage: Bacteria > Pseudomonadati > Pseudomonadota > Gammaproteobacteria > Pseudomonadales > Pseudomonadaceae > Pseudomonas > Pseudomonas sp. SED1. Next base: position 14,374 of record NZ_JAXCIS010000144.1, on the reverse strand, counting down.
CTCGGGCAATGCGCTCGCGCACCACCGACAGTTGGCGTATCAGGTTCTCCCGTCGACGCGGGCTGCCATTGAACACCCAGATCACCCCGTCGTTTGCACTCAGGTCCGTGAGCAGCACATGCATGCCATGCTGCTGATAGGCGGCGAAGGTGCGTTTGTCGTAGTTCCAGAACGGTGGGCGTACCAGCGTGGGCGGCTGGCCGGTGATGGATTCAAGGGTCGATGAGCCCAGGCTGAGGTAGTGTTCCAGCTCAGTGGGATTTTGCGAGCGATGGTTACTGTGCCACGGGGTCGCGGTGTGGAAACCGAGGATATGACCCGCTGCGTGTTCGCGCTCCATGGTCTTGCGGCCTCGCGGGTTACCGCCGGAGCGGGGCGCCTCGGTCTGCAAAAAGAACACCGCCTTGATTCCCGGCTGTATCGGGTTGTTCGCCAGGTCTGCCATCACCGAACGGCTGGGGTTCATGAAGCCCGAGGCGCTGGGGCCGTCATCGAAGGTCAGCAAAAAACGGATCGGCGCTTCGGTTTGCAGGCGTTGTTCGGTTTGCGGTGTCAGCGCCAGGGGCGGACCGATGCAGCCGCTTAGACTCAGGGCCAAGGCTAATGCGGCCGATACGATGGCAAAGTGTTTCATGGAGGACTCGAAAGACGTTGGCTGCTGGGGCGGGTCATCCATGACACGCGCGCACCATACAGCAAGTCTGTCGAGGCTTTACAGCAGGCTTATCGGGTAACTGACGATCAACCGGTTTTCATCAAACTCGTTGTTGTTGTAATCCCTGCGCATGCTGGAATTGCGCAGGCGCACATTGAGGTTCTTCAATGTTCCGCTCTGCACAACGTAGGCCACTTCAGTTTCCCGTCCCCATTCCTTGCCGTCGGTCACCGTGCCGCTGTGTACGTTACTGCCGCTGATGTAGCGGTTCATCAGCGTCAGGCCCGGCACGCCAAGTGCGGCGAAGTTGTAGTCGTGGCGTACCTGCCAGGATTTTTCCTGGGCGTTGTCGTAGCTGGCGTTATAGCTGTCGTTGGCCAGGGTGCCGCCGCTGGTGCCGTTGACGCGCATCCAGGCGCTGTTGCCGGTGAGCTTTTGCAGGCCGACGTAGAAGGTGTTGCCGCCGTATCGGGCGGAGAACAATCCGGACCAGGTCTTGTTGTCGAGGTCACCGGCGCGGGCGCTGCCGTCGTCCTTGCCATAGAAGAATCCGAGGTTGGCGCCCAGGGTCCAGTCGCCTACGGGCTGGCTGTGGATCAGGTTGAGGTATTGCTGGCTGTAGATGTCCTTGAGCTGGGCGTTCCACACGCCGATCTGGGTGCGTTTGTCGTTGAAGGCATATTCGCCGCCCTGGAAGTTGAATCGGTCGGAGGTAAACGCGGTTTTCCCGAACATCGACATGTCGGTCATGCTGCTGTCGTCCCGCGGGCTGTTGGCGCGGAACTGGCCGCCGTACAGGGTCAGGCCGTCGATTTCCTTGGAGGTGATTTGCCCGCCGCGCAGGGTTTGCGGCAAGGAGCGGCCATCGTCCGAACGCAGGATCGGCAGCACCGGCATCCACTCGCCGACCTTCACTTCTGTCTTCGAAATCCGCGCCTTGAACGCCACGCCCAAGCGCCCGAATTCATCCGCAGGGCGGCCGTCGTGGTCCAGCGGCAACAGCTGGGTGCCACCGGTGCCGCGCCCGCCATCGAGCTTCAATGAGTACAGCCCCAGTACATCCATACCGAAACCTACGGTGCCCTGGGTAAAGCCCGACTTGGCGTCGAGGATGAAACTTTGCGTCCACTCCTGCGCGCCACCCTGGGTTTTGGTGGGGTTGGTGTAATTGCGGTTGAAGAAGAAATTACGCAGGTTGAGGTTGGCGCTGGCGTCTTCGAGAAAGCCGTGTTCTTCAGCGACAACGGGGAGGGCGAGGCTGGCGACAGCGGTTGCCAGCAGGAGCCGGCGCGGGGCGAAAGTGCTCATGGTGTTGGACCTGTTGTTATTGGGGTTATGCAGGTGGCGGCCATGGTGCGGGGCGATGCGGGGGCGATGAAAGTGGGGGAAGGCGGGTTGTGGGCGATGATCGAACGTAAAGTATGGGCGTAAAAAAACCGCTTCCGGTGAGGGAAGCGGTTTTTGTTTACTGCGCCACTATCTTTACTGCGCCACTATCAGAACAACTTCAAGGCCGGTGCTTCTTCTTTCAACGGCTCGTTTTTCGCGGTTTGTTCGTTCCAGCCACCACCGAGGGCCTTGTATAGGTTGACCTCGCTGTTGAGCTGCGCCAGGCGGTCGGTGATCAGCGATTGCTGGGCACTGAACAGTTGGCGCTGGGCATCGAGGAACGTCAGGTTGCTGTCGACACCAATGCGGTAGCGACGCTCGGCCAGGCGGTAGTAATCCTGGTTGGCCGCGACGAAGCCACGTTGGGCGTCCAGTTGCTGCTTGTAGGTCTCACGGGCGGCGAGGCCGTCGGAGACTTCCTGGAAGCCGGTCTGGATCGCTTTCTCGTAGTTGGCGACGTTGATCTCTTTCTGGATTTTCGAGTAATCCAGGCTGGCGCGCAGGCTGCCAGCGTTGAAGATCGGGATGTTGATCTGCGGTGCAAACGACCAGGTACCCGAACCGCCCTTGAACAGGCCGCCCAGGGTCGGGCTCGCGGTGCCGGCGCTGGCGGTCAGGCTGATGCTCGGGAAGAACGCAGCCCGTGCCGCACCGATGTTGGCGTTGGCCGCCTTGAGGTTGTACTCGGCCTGCAGGATGTCGGGACGACGTTGCAGCAGGTCCGACGGCAGGCCGGCCGGTACTTCGCTCAACAGGTCATCAGCCAATGGCCGGCTGGCGATGTTCGCCGGCAGGCCGGTGCCCAGCAGCAGGGTCAGGCTGTTTTCGTCCTGAGCCACCTGGCGGGTATAGCGCGCCAGTGCAACCCGGGCGTTTTCCACCGAGGTACGGGCCTGGCTCAAGTCCAGCGCCGATGCCACGCCGACTTCGTTGCTGCGCGAGGTGAGCTTGTAGCTCTGCTCGAACGCGCCCAGGGTGTCCTGGGTGAGCTTGAGCAGTTCCTTGTCGGCCTGCCAGGTCAGGTAGGCGTTGGCCACGCTGGCCACCAGGCTGATCTGGGTGGTGCGACGCGCTTCTTCAGTCGCGAAGTATTGTTGCAGCGCTTGTTCGCTCAGGCTACGGACGCGGCCGAACAGGTCCAGCTCATAAGAACTGATCCCGAGACCCGCCGAATATTGGCTGGTGATGCCTGCTTCGCCGGTCTGCGACAGCTTGGCCGGGGTGCGCGAACGGCTGCCGCTGCCCGTGGCCGAGATTGCCGGGAACAGGTCGGCACGCTGGATCTGGTACTGCGCGGCATACGCGTCGATGTTCAGGGCCGCGACACGCAGGTCGCGGTTGTTCACCAGTGCAGTCTGGATCAGTTGTTGCAGGGCAGGGTCATGGAAAAACTGCTTCCAGCCTTGCTCGGCAGCGGCCTGGCCCGGCGCCTGGGCCGACGAATACGCCGGCCCCTGCGGGAACTGCGCGGCTACCGGCGCTTCAGGGCGCTGGTAGTCCGGGATCAGCGAGCAGCCACTGAGCACGAATGCCGTGACGGCTAAGGAAAGTAGCGACTTGCTCATTGGCCAGCCTCTTTAGGAGTTTGCTTGGTTTCAGTCTTTTTACGCTCGCCAGCGGAGGACACGGTTGCGAAGAACAGGGGGACCCAGAAGATCGCGAGGACCGTGGCGGTGATCATACCGCCAATTACGCCCGTACCGATGGCGTGCTGGCTACCTGAGCCTGCACCTGTGGAAATCGCCAGTGGCAGTACGCCGAGCATGAACGCCATGGACGTCATGATGATCGGTCGCAGACGCATGCGAGATGCCTCGATGGCCGACTCGACGATGCCTTTGCCCTGTTCGTGGAGCTCTTTGGCGAACTCCACGATCAGGATGGCGTTTTTCGCCGCCAGACCCACCGTCACCAACAGACCTACCTGGAAGAACACGTCGTTGGACAGTCCCCGCAGGCTGGTGGCGATCAGGGCACCGATCACACCCAGCGGTACAACCAGAATCACCGCAATCGGGATCGACCAGCTTTCGTACAGTGCCGCGAGGCAGAGGAACACGACCAGCAGCGACAGGGCGTACAGCGCAGGTGCCTGAGAGCCGGACAGACGTTCTTCGTACGACAGGCCGGTCCACGCATAACCGACACCCGCCGGCAGGTCCTTGGCAATGCGCTCGACTTCTGTCATCGCGTCACCGGTACTGTAGCCAGGTGCCGGAGTACCGAGGATTTCCATCGCAGCTACACCGTTGTAGCGCGAGAGTTTCGGCGAACCGTAGATCCACTTGCCCGACGAGATGGCCGACATTGGCACCATCTTCCCGGAGGTGCTGCGCACGTACCATTTATCCAGGTCTTCCGGGGACATCCGGCTGGCGGCGTCGCCCTGCACGTACACTTTCTTCACACGACCACGGTCGATGAAGTCGTTGACGTAGCTGCCACCCAGAGCGATGGCCAAGGTCTGTTGGATGTCTGCCAGGCTAATGCCTAGGGCGCTGGCCTTCTCGTCGTCGACGCTGAGCTCGTACTGCGGTTCATCGTTCACGCCGTTGGGACGCACACCTGCCAGGATCTTGCTTTGTGCCGCTGCACCAAGGAACTGGTTGCGTGCGGCCATCAGCTTGTCGTGACCGACGCCGCCCTGGTCTTGCAGGAACACGTCGAAACCGGTGGCGTTACCCAATTCCAGAACCGAAGGCGGCACGATGGCAAATACCATGGCGTCCTTGAACGTCTGGGAGAAGTAACCCTGGGCGCGCTTGGCAATCTCGAATACCGAGTTGGATGCGTCGCGCTCCTCCCATGACTTGAGCATCACGAAGGCCAGGCCAGAGCTCTGACCACGACCTGCGAAGTTGAAGCCGTTTACGGTAAACACCGATTTTACGCCTTTGCCTTCGCCTGGCTCGCCTTCCTTGTCGTTCAGCAGGTAGGCACGCATATCGTCGATGACGGTCTGCGTGCGCTCCGCCGAAGAACCGACCGGCGTCTGTACCTGAGCGAAGATCACGCCCTGGTCTTCATCGGGCAGGAACGCGGCAGGGATGCGCATGAACAGCCAAATCATGCCGGCGAGGATCAGCGCATAAACCAGGAATGCTGGAATCTTGTGCTTGATCATGTTGCCGACGCCGCGTTCGTAGCTCAATACGCCACGGTCGAAGGTACGGTTGAACCAGCCGAAGAAGCCGCGCTTGGGTTGGCCGTGTGTTTCCGGGTCGACCGGCTTGAGCATGGTGGCGCACAGGGCCGGGGTGAAGATCAGGGCAACCAGTACCGACAACGCCATCGCCGAAACAATGGTGATGGAGAACTGTTTGTAGATCACACCGGTGGAGCCGCCGAAGAATGCCATCGGCAGCAGTACCGCCGACAGCACCAGGGCAATACCCACCAGGGCGCCCTGGATCTGGCCCATCGACTTGACCGTCGCCTCTTTAGGCGACAAGTGCTCCTCGGCCATTACCCGTTCGACGTTTTCCACCACTACGATGGCATCGTCCACCAGCAAGCCGATGGCCAGGATCATGCCGAACATGGTCAGGGTGTTGATGGTGAAGCCGAACGCAGCCAGGATCCCGAAGGTACCCAGCAACACCACCGGCACCGTCATGGTGGTGATGATGGTGGCGCGGAAGTTCTGCAGGAACAGGAACATCACCAGGAACACCAGCACGATCGCTTCGACCAGGGTGTCAACCACACCGGAGATCGATTCGGTCACTACCGGCGTGGTGTCATACGGCACCACAGCCTTCATGCCAGGCGGGAAGAACGGTTCCAGGGACGCTACAGTGGCGCGGATGGCCTTGCCGGTGTCCAGCGCGTTAGCACCGGCCGCCAGCTTGATCGCCATACCGGATGCCGGCTTGCCGTTGAACTGCGCAGCGATGCTGTAGTTCTGACCGCCCAACTCAATACGGGCGACATCCTTCAGGCGTACCTGTGAGCCGTCAGTATTGACCTTCATCAGGATATTGCCGAACTGCTCTGCAGACTGCAGGCGAGTCTTGCCGATGATGGTCGCGTTCAACTGGGTGCCGGGCACGGCAGGCAGGCCGCCGAGTTGGCCGGTAGCTACCTGCACGTTCTGTGCGGAGATCGCTGTGCTCACATCCACCGGCGTGAGCTGGTAGTTGTTCAGCTTGGCCGGGTCGAGCCAGATACGCATGGCGTACTGCGAGCCGAACACCTGGAAGTCACCTACACCGGCGGTCCGGGAAATCGGGTCCTGGATGTTGGATACGATGTAGTTGGACAGGTCGTCCTTGGTCATGCTGCCGTCTTCCGACACCAGACCAATCACCATCAGGAAGTTCTTCACCGACTTGGTCACGCGGATACCCTGCTGCTGCACTTCTTGCGGCAGCAGTGGGGTAGCCAGGTTCAACTTGTTCTGCACCTGAACCTGGGCGATATCCGGGTTGGTACCCTGGTTGAACGTCACGGTGATGGTCATGCTGCCGTCGGAGTTACTGTCCGAGGAAACATAACGCAGGTTGTCGATACCGTTGAGCTGTTGCTCGATAACCTGCACCACGGTGTCCTGCACGGTTTGTGCGGACGCGCCTGGGTAGGTCACCTGGATATCAATGGCGGTTGGCGCAATGGCCGGGTACTGGTTGATGGGCAACTTCAGGATCGACAGTGCCCCGACCAGCATGATCACCAGGGCAATTACCCAGGCGAAAATGGGACGGTCGATAAAAAATTTCGACATGGATTACTCCCCTTTACCAGCATCGGCAGCAGGCGCTGCAGCAGTGCCGGCGGGTTTAGCGTTGTCAGCGTCCTTGACCTTGACTTCGATGCCCGGCTTGATGAATTGCAGGCCTTCGGTGATCACGCGGTCACCAGCGTCCAGGCCTTTTTCCACCAGCCAGTAGGCGCCGGAAGTACGGTTGGCCACCAGGACACGTTGCTCGACCTTGTTGTCCTTGTTCACGATCAGCGCCGTCGGTACACCCTTGAGGTCACGAGTGACGCCTTGTTGCGGAGCCAGGATGGCCTTGCTGTTCACGCCGGCTTGCAGTTGGGCGTGTACGAACATGCCTGGCAGCAGGGTGTGATCCGGGTTCGGGAATACGGCACGCAGGGTCACGGAACCGGTGGTCTGGTCGACCGATACTTCGGAGAACTCCAGCTTGCCGTCCAGCTTGTAGTCGCTGCCGTCTTCCAGGGTCAGCTTGACCTTGGCAGCGTTATCGCCGGCTTTTTCCAGCTGGCCGCTTTCCAGGTCACGACGCAGTTTCAGCATCTCGGCGGAGGACTGCGTGACGTCGACGTAGATCGGGTCCAGTTGCTGGATCACCGCCATCGCGTCGGTCTGGCCATTGCTGACCAGCGCGCCTTCGGTGACCGAGGAGCGGCCGATACGCCCGGAGATCGGGGCGAAGACCTTGGTGTAGCGCACATTGATCTGGGCCGTTTGCACATTGGCTTCAGAGGTCATGCGGTTGGACACCGCGGTGTCGTATTCCTGACGGCTGACCGCTTGCTCGTCGACCAATTGTTTGTAGCGATCGGCAATCGACTTGGTCTGGGCCAGGTTGGCCTGGGCGCTTTTCAGGGATGCGTCATACACCGACGGATCGATCTGATAGAGCTGCTGGCCTTCCTTGACGTCGCCCCCTTCCTTGAACAGACGCTTGAGAATGATGCCGTTGACCTGAGGGCGAACCTCGGCAATGCGGTAGGCCGTGGTGCGGCCTGGCAGCTCGGATGTCAGGGTAAAGGCTTGAGGTTGAATAGTGACCACGCCGACCTGAGGGGTTTGAGCGGGCGGAGCCGCTTCTTCCTTTTTACATCCGCTGAGCAGCGATGCCAGGGCGACGGCAGTAACCAGGGCGGTAACAGCTGGCTTAAGTTGCATGAAGATCCTCGGGTCAGGCGCGCAGAGTGCGCACAAGAAGTGTGGAAGGGTAAAAAACAGGCACTGAGTGGATAAGTAGCTTGCTACGCAATATACTTACGTTCATGGTTGTTTGTAAACTCTTGACAGGCTTCGCGGAATGTTGACAAAGCACTGCCCAAAGCCTCGATTCTAGTACGTTCGGCGCCCATGAATGCGTCGTCCCACAATTATTCAGATGGTCGTTAGCGGCGGTTACGGCTGCGTTACCGATCACCCCAAGTCTCCTGATTGAGGTTTTACTGCCATGGTTCGTCGTACCAAAGAGGAAGCTCAGGAAACGCGCAGCCAGATTCTTGAAGCGGCCGAGCAGGCCTTTTACGAGCGCGGGGTTGCGCGTACCACGCTGGCGGATATTGCCACGCTGGCAGGCGTGACGCGTGGCGCAATCTATTGGCATTTCAGCAACAAGGCCGACCTGGTGCAGGCGATGCTCGACACGCTGCACGAGCCGCTGGATGAATTGGCCAGGGCCAGTGAGAGCGAGGACGAGGTCGATCCGCTGGGTTGCATGCGCAAGCTGCTGATTCATCTGTTCCATCAAGTGGCCCTGGACCCGAAGACCCGGCGCATCAATGAGATTTTGTTTCATAAGTGCGAATTCACCGATGAAATGTGTGATCTGCGCCGTCAGCGCCAGACCGCCAGCCTTGAATGCAACCTGCGCATCGGGCTGACCCTGCGTAACGCGGTCCATCGCGGGCAGCTTCCGGAGAATCTCGACACCGTACGTGCGGCGGTGTGCATGCACGCCTATATCGACGGAATACTCGGTCAATGGCTGCTGGTGCCCGACAGCTTTCAGTTGGCCCAGGATGCAGAGCGATGGGTCGATATCGCGTTGGACATGCTGCGCTTGAGCCCTGGCCTGCGCAATTAAGACAAAATGCGTAATTGCGACCAGTTGTGTCAACAATAAAGACCAAGGGAGATCAACCAGACTGTTCCCTGATTTTGTGGGGTGACTTTATATACGGGCTGGCGGGCGGTTGATAGGTAGTTTGCTAAGTATTTTGTAGCAATATTGTTGCAAGGCTGTGAAGGAATGTTTCCCGCGCCCTCTGTAGGAACGAGCTTGCTCGCGAAGATCGTCAACTATAACGCAGGCATTCTGGATTAACGCGTCACCTGGGCGTTTTTCGCGAGCAAGCTCGCTCCTACAGGGGAATGTTTCCCGCAGTCCATAAAAAAGCCCCGGCTCTCGCAAGCCGGGGCTTTTTCGTTTCAGTAGATCAGAGGGCCAGGGTTGGATAGTCGATGTAGCCGACCGGGCCTTTGGCGTAGAACGTCTCTGGGTGTGCTTCGTTCAGCGGCGCATCGGCCTTCAGGCGAGCGGGCAGGTCCGGGTTGGCGATGAACGGCACGCCAAACGCTACGGCGTCAGCTTTGCCGGAGGCCAGCCAGGCGTTGGCGCTGTCCTTGGTGAAGCGTTCGTTGGCGATGTACGGGCCGCCGAAAGCTGCTTTCAGTTGTGGGCCCAGGCTGTCGCCTGCTTCCTTTTCACGGGAGCAGATGAACGCGATGCCACGTTTGCCCAGCTCTTTGGCGACGTAGGTGAAGGTTTCCGACAGGTTGGCGTCGCCCATGTCGTGTGCGTCGGCGCGTGGTGCCAAGTGCACACCGACACGACCGGCGCCCCAGACTTCAATCACTGCGTCAGTGACTTCGAGCAGCAAGCGTGCACGGTTTTCCAGGGAGCCACCGTAGTTGTCGGTGCGCTGGTTGGTGCTGCTTTGCAGGAACTGGTCAAGCAGGTAGCCGTTCGCACCGTGGACTTCCACGCCGTCAAAGCCGGCGGCCTTGGCGTTCTCGGCGCCTACGCGGTAAGCGTCGACGATGTCGGCGATTTCAGCGATTTCCAGGGCGCGCGGGGTAGGGTAGTCGGCCAGCGGACGCACCAGGCTCACGTGGCCCTTGGCCGGGATGGCGCTCGGGGCGACCGGTGCTTCGCCGTCCAGGTACGACTCGTGGGAGATCCGGCCCACGTGCCACAGTTGCAGGAAGATCTTGCCGCCCGCGCCGTGTACGGCCTTGGTTACATTGGCCCAGCCGCGTACCTGGTCGTTGGACCAGATGCCCGGGGTGTCCGGGTAACCCACGCCCATTGGCGTCACGGAAGTCGCTTCGCTGAGGATCAGGCCGGCGGAAGCGCGTTGTACGTAGTATTCAGCCATCAGCGCATTGGGTACGCGACCGGCGTCGGCACGGCAGCGGGTCAGCGGCGCCATGATGATGCGGTTCGACAGTTCCAGGTCGCCCAGTTTGATCGGGTCGAAAATAGTCGTCATGGGATAACACCCTTCTCTTTAGTTGATCAGTTAGTCGCGGGGGCCAGGTCGGCATCGCCGCTCTGACGGAAAGTAATCAGGGTCACCAGCAGCGCGAGCACCGCCAGTGCCGCAGCAGCCAGGGGCACGCTGGTCAGGCCGAAACCGTGGGCAATCACGCTGCCACCCACCCAGGCACCGAGGGCGTTGCCGATGTTGAAGGCGCCGATGTTCAAGGTGGAGACCAGGTTCGGCGCCGCTTTACCGAAGGTCACCACATTGATTTGCAGCGCCGGTACGGCGGCAAACGAGGCGGTGGCCCAGAGGAACAGGGTGATTTCAGTCGGGATTACGGCGACGCTGGTCCAGGTCAGTACCGTGGACACCACCGCCATGCTGATGAATACACCGATCAAAGTGGCGGCCAGGCGCTTGTCTGCCAGCTTGCCGCCGATGATGTTGCCGACGGTCAGGCCCAGGCCGATCAGCAGCAGGGTCCAGGTCACGCCTTTGGGCGAGACGCCAGTGACATCTCCCAGCAGCGGCGCGACGTAGGTAAAGAGGGTGAACATCGAGGCGGCGAATAGCGCGGTCATGCTCAGCGACAGCCAGATCCCGGCACCTCTGAGCGCTCTCAGTTCGGCGCGCATGTCGAGTTTTTCCTCGTCACGCTTGGCCGGCAGGAAGCGGATCAGGCCGATCAACGCAATCACACCTATGACTGTCACGGCCCAGAAGGTCGAGCGCCAGCCGGCTTCCTGACCCAACGCGGTGCCCAGCGGCACGCCGAGCACGTTGGCCAGGGTCAAGCCGGTGAACATCAGCGCCACAGCCGAAGCACGCTTGTTGGCCGGCACCAGGTTGGCGGCGACCACCGAACCGATACCAAAGAAGGCACCGTGGCACAGCGCGGTGACCACACGGGCAAACATCAGCACGTTGTAGTCGCTGGCCAGGGCGCAGAGCAGGTTGCCGACGATGAAGATGCCCATCAACGCTACCAGGGCAGCCTTGCGCGGCAGCTTGGCGGTGGCCAGTGCCATGAACGGCGCACCGATGGCCACGCCCAGGGCGTAACCGGTCACCAGCCAGCCGGCGCCGGGAATCGATACACCGAGGTCGGCCGCCACATCGGGCAACAGCCCCATGATGACGAACTCGGTGGTACCGATGGCGAAGGCGCTTAAGGCCAGGATGAGTAGCGAGAGAGGCATTGGTGAGTCCTTGTTACAGCGGTGCGCTGAGTTCTTCGGTGAGCGCTTTGAGGAAGGTTTGGATCACGTCCTCATTGCGTTTGAAAAAGTGCCACTGGCCGGCCTTCTGGCTGCTGATAAGCCCCGCCCGTTGCAGGTTCGCCAGGTGCGCCGAAACGGTGGACTGGGACAGTCCGCAGCGTTGGTCGATCTGCCCGGCGCAAATGCCGTATTCGTGGTTGTGCAACTGCTCGGGGAATTGCACTTTCGGGTCTTTCAGCCAGTTGAGGATGTCTCGCCGTACTGGGTGCGCCAGGGCTTTTATTATTTCGTCGAGGTCGATGGACATGGCAGTGATGCTCAAGTTTGTAAAACGTTATATCGCGATTAGGCGAACTTTAAATCGTTATATCCCGATACACCAATATGATTTCGGTCTTAAACCTGAGCAAATCGGTATATCGGGTTATAACGACGTTGGCGGCAGTGCTAAACTGCGCGCCATGAATTATCTCGCACATCTGCACCTTGGCGGCCAACTTCCTGCTCAATTGCTCGGCAGCCTGTATGGCGACTTTGTTAAAGGTCGCCTGCAAGGCCAGTTCAGCCCGCAAATCGAGTCGGCGATTCAGTTGCACCGCTCAATCGATCGCTACACCGACAGCCATCCACTGATAGGGGAGGCGCTGTCGCGCTTCACACTGACCCGACGCCGCTACGCCGGGATCGTCCTCGATGTGTTTTTCGACCACTGCCTGGCGCGGGATTGGGCGTTGTACGCCGATCAACCTCTCGAGCGTTTTACCTCCCGGGTATACCGGGTGCTCGCCGAAGAGCCGGCGCTGCCGGGGCGGCTGGCGCAGATTGCGCCGTACATGGCGGCGGATGACTGGCTGGGTTCGTATCGGGAATTTGCGGTGATGGAACAGGTACTGCGGGGAATCGGCCGGCGCCTGACACGGCCCGAAGAACTGGGCCATGCCATGCAGGAATTGCGAGCGCTGTATGAGCCGTTGAGTGAGGACTTCCGGATGTTTTATCCGATCTTGCAAACATTCTGTAGGAGCGAGCTTGCTCGCGAAGATCGTTAACGATAACGCAGTGCTCCCGGTCGCCCGTGTCGCCTATCAGCTTTTCGCGAGCAAGCTCGCTCCTACAGGGTATGCATTCAGGCGGCGGCCAGGGTTCCGGCTTGGCGCGGTTCTGCCGGCTGCACCACTTCACCAAACAACGCCTTCTGCACCGCTTGCTGCGCCTGGAACGCCAGCGCCGCACGTTCCTGCCCGGCGCAGGCAATCGGCTTGAGCAGATGAATTTCCACATTGCCCTGGTCATTGCCAAACAAGCGCATCAGGTGCGACAGCAAATCATCATCGCCAATGAACGGTGCCAGCGGGTCGATTTTGCCGTCGCGCAGGTAACGAATCGCCACCGGTTGCAGCGACACGTCGGCATCAATTGCGCTGGCCAATAACCGCCCATGGAACGTACGCAGGGTGCGGCCGTCGGTGGTGGTGCCTTCCGGGAACATCAACAGCGGGTGTTTGTGTTCCAGGTGACGCGTCATCTGTTTGCGGATCAACTGACTGTCACCCGAACCCCTGCGGATAAACAGGCTGCCGGCCTTGGCTGCCAACCAGCCCGCCACCGGCCAGGTGCGCACCTCGGCCTTGGACAGGAACGACATCGGCGTCACCATCCCCAGCAGCGGAATGTCGGTCCACGACACATGGTTGCTGACCCACAGCATCGACTGTTGCGGCAACTCACCGTGAACGGTTACGCGAAAGGGCAGGGCGTTGGTCAACCGCGCCATGAAAAACCGCGACCAGCGTTGCCGGCGCACCATCGAGTTGGCCACGCCCAAACGCTCAAATACGCCAAACACACTGGCCATGGTCAAACCCAGGGCCACCACCACCAGCACGCGGGCAATTCGCCCGTACACCCGAAGGCGGCTCATCACATGGCTGCCTTGAAGTGGCGGGCATAACGCGGGCACAACTCGTCGCGCTTGAGCAGGATGAAGACGTCGGCCACCTGGAAGTCTTCGTCCCAGCACGGTTCGCCGCAAATCTTCGCGCCCAGGCGCATGTAGGCCTTGAGCAGGGGCGGCATTTCAGCGATGACGTTGGACGGCAGGTCCAGCGCTGGCAGTGGCTTTTTCGGCTCGGCCCGCAGGTGTTCGTTGCACAGGTAGCGTTCGCGCAGGCGCTGCATGATCGCGTGAGCCTGGATGCCGCCGTCGTGCATCGGGATGCTCGCGCAGCCCATCAGGTAGCTGTAGCCGCCCTGGTTGAGCACCTCGGCCAACTCGCCCCACAACACCGCGATGGTGCCGCCGTTGCGGTAGGCGGGGTCGACGCAGGTGCGGCCGATTTCCAGGATCGGGCCTTTGAGGTGGAGCAGGCCGTGGAGGCTGAATTCTTCTTCACTGTAGAAGCGGCCCAGGGTGCTGGCGGCCTGGTGGTCCAGCAAACGGGTGGTGGCGACGAGTCGACCGCTGTTCAAATCCCGCACGCCGATGTGGCTGCAGTGAACATCATAGTCATCCATGTCCAGGCCCAGTTCAGCGCCTTTCAGCTTGGCGTTGAATTCGCCGCTGAACACGTTGAAGCGCAGGGCCTGGGCTTCCTGCAAAGCCTGAGCGCCGATCAGGCGTTCGGCTTGCAGGCGGCGTTCATTGCCGGTGTCGCTGATGCGGGCGATCTGAGTCATGGCGAGTCTCCGAGTGCCGGCCAGGGTTGCGGCCGGTCGACTTGTTTGTGCCATGTCAGGCTATGTAGGGCCGGTGTCATCTCCATGAAGTTACGGTGACGCTTAGATGACAGGCGTCTGGGCTGGTTTGGGATTTTTGTGTACATATCCGTTGCTGCGGTAACGGCCACTTAGGGTTCCGCTCTTACAGCGGGTCACTTTTGGCAAACGCCCCAAAAGTAACCAAAAGGTCTTTGCC
>NZ_JAXCIS010000143.1:0-24587 GCF_034044025.1 Pseudomonas sp. SED1 | reverse complement strand
CCAGCCATCACCCAAATAACGGATATACACCCAGCAGCAGAGCCAATCAAACCCGCCGCGCAAACGTGTCGCTATGAGTCCCGGAAACCTTCCGGCAATGCACCAGCGCATCCCGAATCATGAAGTTCACGAGCGTCGGCGAAACCCCCAGCTCCTTGGCAATATCCTTCTGCGGCACCCCATGCAACCGGTACATCTCAAACGCATAACGCGTGCGTTGAGGCAACTGCGTCAACGCATCCGCGATATTTTCCAGCGTCGAAAAGTTGATGTGCGATGTCTCAGGCGAAGCCCCGTGAATAACCACATTCAAGCCTTCCTCTTCAGTGCCGGAGTATTTCAACTCAAGCGCCTGCTTACGGTAGTGATCAATGGCCAGGTTACGCACGATCTGAAACAGGTAACTCAGCTGCGCCTTGAACGACGACGTAATGGTGGGTGCCGATTGCAACCGGAAGTACGCGTCTTGCACCACGTCTTCGGCGCGGGAGCGGCAGCCGGTAATGCGTGCTGCGATCTTGACCAGGATCAGTCGATTGTCGACGAAAGCCTGGAGTAGGGGTGAGTCGCACCTGCCTGTGGATACTTGTTCCGTCATGGAAATCACCTTGCTGCAAAAGAGGTTGGGGGAGGGCGTCCTTGCTGAGGCCTCCTACACATCGGGCAACAAATTATGCTTAATGATAATGATTGTCAAATGAGAAGACGAACTAATCTTATGCTTTATCGATAGGTGTGAACCGCGTCTCGCTGACTAATTATTTCCAGGTGCCATCCGTTCTCATGGGTGACAGGCCAGTTAACAAACCGGCCAAGGATCAGCGCCTGGAGGAGGACAAAATGGGTTTTTATCGTGTGAGCGGGAGTGGTCTGAAATGAACACGCCGGCTCGATTACGCCTGTTTTGCCTGCCGTATTCCGGCGCCAGCGCCATGGTCTACAGCCGCTGGCGGCGGGCGCTGCCCGAGTGGTTGCAGGTGCGGCCGCTGGAACTGCCGGGACGCGGCATGCGCATGGACGAGCCCTTGCAGCGCGATATCAAGGCATTGGCCGCGCAACTGGCCGATGAAATCAGTGCGGAACTGGACGAGCCTTACGCCTTGTTCGGCCACAGTCTCGGCGGTCTGCTGGCGTTCGAGCTGGCCCATGCCCTGAGTGAGCGTGGTGTACCGCAGCCATTGGCGCTGTTTGCGTCGGGTACCGCCGGCCCGGCCCGTCGCGATGTCAGCGAATACGCCATCGAGAAAAACGACGAGCAACTGATCGCCCGCCTGCGTGAACTCAAGGGCACCGGCGAAGAGGTGTTGGCCAATGCCGAACTGATGCAGTTGATGTTGCCGATCCTGCGGGCCGACTTCCTTCTTTGCGGCAGTTTCGAGTATGGCGAGCGCGAGCCGCTGCCCCTGCCGATCCATGTCTTTGGCGGCAAGCAGGACAGTGTGCGTGCCGACCAACTGCTGGACTGGCAGCAAGACACCGCCAGCGGTTTCTCCCTCGACATGTTCGACGGTCACCACTTCTTCCTGGTGCAGCACGAGAGTTCTGTACTGCGCTGTGTGCGGCGTTACGCCGACGAACACTTGGCCCGCTGGCGCAATGACGCCGCGCGGCAGATGGCCCGGGCTGCCGGCTGAACAAGCCCCCCCTCCGCCACACATTCCCCGATTTCCCAGTAAGCCGATTTCAGGCAGGAACCCCATGATGGACGCCTTCGAACTTCCCCGCACCCTGGTCCAGTCCCTTCAGCGCCGCGCCGCACAAACCCCGGATCAACTGGCGTTGCGCTTCCTGGCCGAGACGGCCGAGCAAAGCGTCGTCCTCAGTTACCGCGACCTTGACCTGCGCGCCCGCACCATCGCCGCCGCCTTGCAGGCCAACGCAAACCTGGGCGACCGCGCGGTACTGTTGTTTCCCAGCGGGCCGGATTATGTCGCGGCGTTCTTTGGTTGCCTGTATGCCGGGGTCATTGCGGTGCCGGCTTACCCGCCTGAGTCCGCCCGCCGACATCATCAGGAGCGCCTGTTGTCGATCATCGCGGACGCCGAGCCACGGTTGCTGCTGACTACCGCCAGCCTCGGTGATTCGTTGCTGCAACTCGAAGGTGCACCGCAGTTGCTGTGCGTCGACAGCCTTCATGCCGAGATCGCGAGCAATTGGCTCGCGCCCAACTTGCAAGACGATGACATCGCCTTCCTGCAATACACCTCCGGTTCCACTGCGTTGCCCAAGGGCGTGCAAGTCACCCACGGCAACCTGGTGGCCAACGAGCTGCTGATTCGCCGGGGCTTCGGCATCGACCTGAACCCCGACGACGTGATCGTCAGCTGGCTGCCGCTGTACCACGACATGGGCCTGATCGGCGGCCTGCTGCAACCGATCTTCAGTGGTGTGCCGTGTGTGTTGATGTCGCCGGCGTACTTCCTCGGCCGGCCATTGCGCTGGCTGGAAGCGATCAGCGAATACGGCGGCACCATCAGCGGCGGGCCGGATTTTGCCTATCGGCTGTGCAGCGAGCGAGTCAGTGAATCGGCATTGGATCGCTTGGATTTGAGCAAGTGGCGCGTGGCGTATTCCGGCTCCGAGCCGATCCGCCTCGACACCCTGGAACGCTTTGCCGAGAAGTTCGCCGCCTGCGGTTTTACCTCGAATAATTTCTTCGCATCCTATGGCCTGGCGGAGGCTACCTTGTTCGTTGCCGGCGGCACCCGTGGCCACGGCATCCCGGCCCTGCGCCTGGACGAACAGGCTCTGGCTGCCAATCGCGCCGAGCCTGGGCAGGGCGCGGCGATCATGAGTTGCGGCACCAGCCAGCCCGAACACGCGGTACTGATTGCCGAACCCGCCACCCTGGCGACGCTCCCCGACAATGCCGTCGGTGAAATCTGGGCCACCGGCCCGAGCATCGCCCACGGCTACTGGCGCAACCCTGAAGCCACTGCCAAGACTTTCGTCCAGCACGAAAGCCGTACCTGGCTGCGGACCGGCGACCTTGGGTTTATCCGCGAAGGTGAAGTGTTCATCACCGGTCGCTTGAAAGACCTGCTGATCGTGCGGGGCCACAACCTGTATCCCCAAGACATCGAGCAAGCCATCGAGCGTGAAGTGGAAGTGGTGCGCAAGGGTCGGGTCGCCGCGTTTGCGGTGAATGACCAGGGCCTGGAAGGCATCGGCATCGCCGCCGAAATCAGCCGCAGCGTGCAGAAAATCCTGCCGCCTGAAGCGCTGATCAAGGCGATTCGTCAAGCAGTGGCCGAGGCCTGCCAGGAAGCGCCGAGCGTGGTGATATTGCTCAACCCCGGCGGCTTGCCGAAAACGTCCAGCGGCAAGGTTCAGCGTTCGGCCTGCCGCACGCGGTTGGCGGATGGCAGCCTCGACAGTTATGCGCAGTTCCCCGGCGTGCAGGCGCAGGTCGGCGATGCTGCCCTGCAATCCGAACTGCAAAGCCAGATTGCCGCGATCTGGTGCGAGCAATTGCAGGTGACGCAGGTCGCCGCCGACGATCACTTCTTCCTGTTGGGCGGCAACTCCATCAGCGCCACCCAGGTCGTCGCCCGCCTGCGGGAAACCCTCGGCCTGGAGCTGAACCTGCGCCTGTTGTTCGAAGCGCCAACCCTGGCTGCCTTCGCCACCAGCGTCGCGCAATTGCAGCAGGACGGCGGCGTGGCCCAAGGCGCGATCCATGCGCTGTCACGCCAGGAAGACTTGCCGCAATCCCTCGCGCAAAACCGCCTGTGGATCACCTGGCAACTCGACCCGCAGAGCAGCGCCTACACCATCCCCGGTGCCCTGCGGTTGCGCGGCGAACTGGATGAAGACGCGGTGCGCGCAAGCTTCCAGCAACTGATCCAGCGCCACGAGTCCCTGCGCACGCGCTTCTTTGAACGCGACGGCCAGGGCTTCCAGCGGGTCGACGCCAAGGCTGATTTCGACCTGCAAGTCATCGACCTCAGCGACCTGCCCGCCGCCGAGCGCGAAGCCCGGGCCAACCAGATCCGCGAAGACGAAGCCCGCACCCAGTTTGACCTGGAGAAAGGCCCGCTGCTGTGGGTAACGCTGGTGCGCCTGGATGACGAAGACCACCAACTGCTGGTGACGATGCACCACATCATCGCGGACGGCTGGTCGCTGAACGTGTTGATCGACGAATTCTCCCGCTTGTACGCCGCCGCGTCCCAAGGCCAAACCCTGGAGTTGCCAGCGCTGGCCCTGCAATACGCCGATTACGGCAGCTGGCAGCGCCAGTGGCTGGCCGAAGGCGAGGGCCAGCGGCAACTGGCTTACTGGAAAGCACAGCTGGGGGACGACCACCCAACCCTGAGCCTGGCCACCGATCACCCACGCTCGGCGCAGCATATTCGCAGTGCTTCACGCCACAGCGTGCGCGTGAACACGAGCCTCAGTGAAGCCATTCGCAAGACCGCCCAGGCTCACGAGTCCACGCCGTTCATGCTGTTGCTCGCAGCGTTCCAGAGCCTGCTCTATCGCTACAGCGGCCAACGCGATATCCGCATCGGCGTGCCCAACGCCAACCGTCCGCGCCAGGAAACCCAAGGCCTGATCGGGTTCTTTATCAACACCCTCGTGCTGCGTGCCGAACTGGATGCGCGCCTGCCATTCGCCGACTTGCTGACCGCGACGCGAACCGCTGCCCTGGGCGCCCAGGCCCATCAGGACTTGCCGTTCGAGCAACTGCTGGAAGCCTTCCCGCGAGCCCGGGAACAAGGCCTGTTCCAGGTAATGTTCAACCACCAGCAACGCGATCTCAGTGCCTTGCGCCGCCTCCCGGGCCTGCTCGCCGACGAGCTGGCGTGGCACAGCCGCGAAGCCAAGTTCGACCTGCAACTGCACACTGAAGAAGACCGCAACGGTCGCCTGAGCCTGTCCTTCGACTACGCCGACGAACTGTTTGACGTCGCCACCATCGAGCGACTGGCCGAGCACTTCATCAACCTGCTGCAAGCCATTTGCGAGCAACCGCAACAGGCCATCGGTGACCTGAAGCTGCTGCACGCCGACGAACACACCCAACAACGTCAGTGGAGCGCCGCGCCGTGCACACCAGCGCAGAGCTGGCTGCCGGAACAACTCAACCAACAGGTCTCGGAACGCACCGCACTGGTGTGGCAGGACGGCAGCCTGACCTTCGCCCAACTGCACACCCAGGCCAACCGCCTGGCCCATTACCTGCGGGACAAGGGCGTCGGCCCGGACGTGTGCGTGGCCATCGCCGCCGAGCGTTCGCCGCAACTGCTGATCGGCCTGCTGGCAATCATCAAGGCCGGCGGTGCCTATGTGCCGCTGGATCCGGATTACCCGGCCGAACGCCTCGCCTACATGCTCAAGGACAGCGGCGTGCAACTGCTGTTGACCCAGACTTCGCTGCTTGAGCAACTGCCCACGGCTGAAGGCGTCTGCGTCATCGCCATGGACAGCCTCAAGCTGGAAAGCTGGCCGACCCACGCGCCGGGCCTGCACCTGAACGGCGACAACCTCGCCTACGTGATCTACACCTCCGGCTCCACCGGCCAGCCCAAGGGCGTGGGCAACACTCATGCAGCGCTGGCCGAGCGTCTGCAGTGGATGCAGGCCACCTACAATCTGGATGAAACCGATGTGCTGATGCAAAAGGCGCCCATCAGTTTCGACGTGTCGGTGTGGGAGTGTTTCTGGCCGCTGATCACCGGTTGCCGCCTGGTACTAGCCGGCCCCGGCGAGCATCGCGACCCGCATCGCATTGCCCAGTTGGTGCAGGAGCACGGCGTGACCACGCTGCACTTTGTGCCGCCGTTGTTGCAGCTGTTTGTCGACGAGCCGTTGGCCGCGGAATGCACCAGCCTGCGTCGTCTGTTCTCCGGCGGTGAAGCGCTGCCTGCCGAGCTGCGCAACCGGGTGTTGGCGCAGTTGCCGGCAGTGCAGTTGCACAACCGCTACGGCCCGACTGAAACCGCGATCAACGTGACGCATTGGCAGTGCCAGGCGGAGGATGGAGAGCGTTCGCCGATTGGCCGTCCGCTGGGCAATGTGATTTGCCGGGTGCTGGATGATCAGTTCAACCCACTGCCGTCAGGTGTCCCGGGTGAGCTGTGCATCGGCGGTATCGGCCTGGCCCGGGGTTACCTCGGGCGTGCGGGGCTGACCGCTGAACGGTTTGTCGCCGACCCGTTGGGTGAGGCGGGCGCACGCCTGTATCGCACCGGTGACCGCGTGCGCTGGAGCGCCGACGGTGCGCTGGAATACCTCGGACGCCTGGATCAGCAGGTCAAGCTGCGCGGCTTCCGTGTCGAGCCTGAAGAAATCGAAGCGCGTCTGTTGGCCCTTGATGGCATCGCCCAAGCGGTGGTGCTGGTGCGTGAAACCGCTGCCGGGGCGCAGTTGATCGGTTACTACACCGCCAACGAACCGCTGGATGAGCAGGATGTAAAAACCGCTCTGGCCGCCGAGCTGCCGGAGTATATGGTCCCGGCACAATTGATGCGCCTGGACGCGATGCCCCTGAGTCCGAGCGGCAAACTGGATCGCCGTGCCTTGCCGGAACCGGTGTGGCAAGTGCGTGAACACGTCGAACCCGAAACACCGCTGGAGCAGCAAATCGCCGCGATCTGGCGCGAAGTCCTTGCCCTGCCACGTATCGGCCTGCGGGACGACTTCTTCGCCCTCGGCGGCCATTCGCTGCTGGCCACACAAATCATCTCCCGCACCCGTCAGGCCTGCGACGTCGAGCTGCCGCTGCGCACATTGTTCGAAGCCAGCGAGTTGGGGGCTTTCGCCGAGCAGGTCCGCCTGATCCAGGCCTCGGGCCAGCGCAACCAACAACTGGCCATCGGCAAGGTCGACCGCAGCCAGCCGGTGCCGCTGTCCTATTCCCAGCAGCGCATGTGGTTCCTCTGGCAGATGGAACCCGACAGCCCGGCGTATAACGTCGGCGGCATGGCGCGCTTTCGCGGGGTGCTGGACGTGGGGCGTTTCGAGGCGGCGTTGCAGGCCTTGATCATGCGTCATGAAACCCTGCGCACGACTTTCCCGAGCATCAATGGCGTGGCGCAGCAGAAGGTTGCGGCGCAAACCGGCGTGCGCATGGATTGGCAGGATTTCTCGGCGTTCAGTGAGCCCGAGCGCCAGCAGCGTGTGCAGCAACTGGCCGATCATGAAGCCCACACGCCGTTCAATCTGGAGGCCGGCCCACTGCTGCGCGCCTGCCTGGTCAAGGCCGGCGAGCAGGAACATTACCTGGTGCTGACCCTGCACCACATCGTCACCGAAGGCTGGGCCATGGACATTTTTGCCCGTGAACTCAGCGCCCTGTACGAAGCCTTTATCGACGACCGCGAATCGCCGTTGGCACCGCTGCCGGTGCAGTACCTCGACTACAGCGTGTGGCAGCGCCAGTGGCTGGAATCCGGCGAGCGCCAGCGCCAACTGGATTACTGGACCGCACAACTGGGTACCGAACACCCGCTGCTGGAACTGCCGGGCGACCGCCCGCGACCACCGGTGCAAAGTCACCAGGGCGAGCTGTTCCGTTTCGACTTGAGCGATGACCTTGCCGCCCGCGTGCGGGCCTTTAACGCCGAGCGTGGTCTGACCCTGTTCATGACCATGACCGCCACCCTCGCGGTATTGCTCTACCGCTACAGCGGCCAGACCGACCTGCGTATCGGTGCGCCAGTCGCCAACCGGATTCGTCCGGAAAGCGAAGGGCTGATTGGCGCGTTCCTCAACACCCAGGTGCTGCGCTGCCAGCTCAACGGGCAGATGAGCGTCGGCGAATTGTTCGACCAGGTGCGCCACACCGTGATCGAAGGCCAGTCCCATCAAGACCTGCCGTTCGACCACTTGGTAGAAGCCCTGCAACCACCCCGCAGCGCGGCGTACAACCCGCTGTTCCAGGTGATGTGCAACGTGCAACGCTGGGAGTTCCAGCAGAGCCGTACATTGGCCGGGATGACCGTCGAGTACCTGGCCAACGATGCCCGCGCCACCAAGTTCGACCTCAACCTGGAAGTCACCGACCTCGACCATCGCCTGGGTTGCTGCCTGACCTACAGCACCGATCTGTTCGATGAGCCGCGCATTGCACGCATGGCCGCCCACTGGCAAAACCTGCTGGAAGCCTTGCTTGCCGATCCGCAACAGCGCCTGAGTGAGTTGCCGTTGCTGGAAGCGGCCGAGCAACGCTCGTTGCAAGACAGCCTTGGCATGGAGGCCGGCGAGCATCGTCTCGACCAGTGCATTCACCACCTGTTCAGCGAGCAGGCCCTGGCTCGCCCGGATGCCCCGGCCTTGACCTTCGCCGGGCAGACCTTGAGCTATAGCGAACTCGACAGCCGCGCCAATCGCCTGGCCTGGATGCTCCGCGAGCGCGGCGTGGGCCCGCAGGTGCGGGTTGGCCTGGCGCTGCCGCGTTCGCTGGAAATGGTGATCGGCCTGCTGGCGATCCTCAAGGCCGGCGGCGCCTATGTGCCGCTGGACCCGGAATACCCGCTGGACCGCCTGCACTACATGATCGAAGACAGTGGCATCGGCCTGCTGCTCAGCGACGCTGCGATGTTCGACGCGCTGGGCGAGCTGCCCGCCAGTGTCGGTCGCTGGTGCCTGGAAGATGACCTGCCAACCCTGGCCAGCTACCCGGCCAGCGAATTGCCTTTCATTAGCCTGCCGCAACACCAGGCCTATCTGATCTACACCTCCGGCTCCACCGGCAAGCCCAAGGGCGTGGTGGTGTCCCACGGTGAAATCGCCATGCATTGCCAGGCGGTGATCGAACGCTTCGGCATGCGTCCCGATGACTGCGAGCTGCACTTCTATTCCATCAACTTCGACGCCGCCACCGAGCGTCTGCTGGTGCCGTTGCTCAGCGGCGCCCAGGTTGTGTTGCGGGCCCAGGGCCAATGGGATGCGGAAGAAATCTGTGGGCTGATTCGTCAGCACCGCATCAACATCCTCGGCTTTACCCCAAGCTACGGCAGCCAGTTGGCGCAATGGCTGGCCACGCAACACCAGACCTTGCCGGTGCGCATGTGCATCACCGGAGGTGAAGCCCTGACCGGCGAGCACTTGCAGCGTATTCGCGCGGCATTCAAGCCGGCACTGTTTTTCAACGCCTATGGCCCGACTGAAACGGTGGTGATGCCGCTGGCCAGTCTTGCCCCGGAAACACTGGAAGAGGGCGCAGGCAGCGTGCCGATCGGCAGCATCATCGGCGCGCGTGTGGCCTACATTCTGGATGCGGATTTGGCGCTGGTGCCGCAAGGCGCGACGGGTGAGCTGTACGTCGGCGGTGCCGGCCTGGCCCAGGGGTATCACCAGCGTCCGGGGATGACGGCAGAGCGGTTTGTCGCGGACCCGTTTGCCACGAACGGCGGTCGTCTGTATCGCACCGGCGACCTGGTGCGCCAGCGTGCCGATGGCCTGGTTGAGTACCTTGGCCGTATTGACCATCAAGTGAAAATTCGCGGGTTCCGCATCGAGCTGGGGGAAATTGAAACCCGCCTGCTGGAACACGAGGCGGTGCGTGAAGCGGTGGTGTTGGCACTGGATTCACCGAGCGGCAAACAGTTGGTGGCCTATCTGGTCAGCAACGAAGAACACGGTGCACTGCGTGAATCCCTCAAGGCGCATTTGAAAGCGCAGCTGCCGGACTACATGGTGCCCGCGCACCTGATCGTCCTCGACATCATGCCGCTGACTGCCAACGGCAAACTCGACCGTCGCGCCTTGCCGCAGCCGGATCCCGAGGCGAATCGCCAACAGTACGTGGCGCCGCGCAACGAACTGGAGCAAACCCTGGCGGCGATCTGGTGCGCGGTATTGAACGTGCAGCAGGTGGGCCTCGACGATAACTTCTTTGAGCTGGGCGGCGACTCGATTCTGTCGATCCAGGTGGTCAGCCGCGCGCGGCAGGCAGGGATTCATTTCAGCCCGCGTGACTTGTTCCAGCACCAGACCGTGCAAACCCTGGCCGCCGTGGCGACCCGCACCGAGCAGGTTATCGCCGAACAAGGCGTGCTGACCGGCGCATCCGGGCTGACCCCGATCCAGCACTGGTTCTTCGACACCGACATCCCCGAGCGCCAACACTGGAACCAGGCGCTGCTGCTGGAGCCGGTTCAGGCCCTCGAACCCCATCGCCTGGAACAGGCGCTGCTGGCGGTGCTGGAACACCACGACGCCCTGCGCCTGAGCTTCACCCGGCGCGACGCCCAATGGCATGCCGAACACTTGGCGGTGCCAGAAGGCGGCCCGCTGTTGCAAGCCCAGGTGGCGGATATGGAGCAGTGCAGCGCGCTGTTCACCGACACCCAGCGCAGCCTCAATCTCGCCCATGGCCCGCTGTTGCGCGCGCTGCTGGTGGACGGCCCGCAAGGCCAGCGCCGGCTGCTGATCGCGATCCATCACCTGGTGGTGGACGGTGTTTCCTGGCGCGTGTTGCTGGAAGATTTGCAGACCGCGTATCGCCAGTTGAGCGACGGCCAACCGGTGAGCCTGCCGGCCAAGACCAGTGCCCTGCGCGATTGGGCAGCACGCTTGCAGGCCTATGCCGGCAGCGAATCCCTGCGTGAAGAACTGGACGTGTGGCAGCAGCAGTTGGCCGGTCCTGCCGTTGAACTGCCGGTGGACCGCCCGCAAGGTTCGCTGCGCAATCGCGATGCCGATACCGTCAGCGTGCGCCTGGATGCCGAGCGTACCCGCCAGCTGTTGCAACAGGCGCCGAGTGCTTACCGCACCCAGGTCAACGACTTGCTGCTGACCGCCTTGGCCCGAGTCTTGTGCCGCTGGAGTGGCCATGAATCGGCACTCATCCAGCTGGAAGGCCACGGCCGCGAAACCCTGTTCGACGAGATCGACCTGACCCGCAGCGTCGGCTGGTTCACCAGCGCCTACCCGTTGCGCCTGACCCCGTTACATATCGAAGAAGCCGCCGGGCAAGGCGCCTCGATCAAGGCGATCAAGGAGCAACTGCGCGGCGTGCCCCACAAAGGGTTGGGGTACGGCGTGCTGCGCTACCTGGCTGACGACCTGTGTCGCCAGACCATGGCCGCGTTGCCGAGCGCCAGTATCACCTTCAACTACCTCGGCCAGTTCGACCAGAGCTTTGGCGCTGACGCACTCTTTCACCCGCTGGACGAATCCGCCGGGATCGCCCATGACCCGGACGCGCCGCTGCCCAACGAGCTGAGCGTCGACAGCCAGGTGTACGGCGGTGAATTGGTGCTGCGCTGGACCTTCAGCCGCGAACGTCACCACAGCCAGACCATCGCTGAACTGGCGGATGCTTACCTGGCGGAACTGCAAAGCTTGATCGAGCATTGCCTCAAGGCAGACGCGGGCGGCCTCACGCCATCGGACTTCCCGCTGGCGCACCTCACCCAAGGGCAACTCGACGCGCTGCCGGTGCCGGCCAATGCCATCGAAGACGTGTACCCGCTGACTCCGATGCAAGAAGGCTTGCTGCTGCACACCTTGCTGGAACCGGGCACCGGCCTGTACTACATGCAGGACCGCTACCGCATCAACAGCGCCCTGGACCCCGAGCGTTTCGCCCAGGCCTGGCAGGCGGTGATTGCCCGTCACGAAGCGTTACGCGCCTCGTTCTGCTGGAACGTCGGCGAAGACATGCTGCAGGTTATCCACAAGCCCGGCAGCACGCCGATCGAGTACCTCGACTGGAGCCAGGAGCCGGAGAGCGAACAGGAGCCGCGTCTGCAAGCGTTGCTGAAAAGCGAGCGTGAAGCGGGTTTCGATCTGCTCAATCAGGCACCGTTCCACCTGAGGCTGATCCGCGTGGGCGAAGCCCGCTACTGGTTCATGATGAGCAACCACCACATCCTGATCGATGCCTGGTGCCGCTCACTGCTGATGAACGATTTCTTCGACATCTACACGGCCCTCGGCGAAGGCCGCGACGCGCAGCTGGCGACGCCACCGCGTTATCGCGACTACATCGCCTGGCTGCAACGCCAGAACCTCGCCGAGGCGCGTCAGTGGTGGCAGCAGAACCTGCAAGGGTTTGAACGCACCACGCCGATTCCGAGTGACCGGCCGTTCCTGCGGGAACACGCCGGCCACAGCGGCGGCATGGTGGTGGGCGACTGCTACACCCGCTTGGATGTGCGCGACGGCGCGCAATTGCGCGAGCTGGCCCAGGCCCATCAACTGACGGTGAACACTTTTGCCCAAGCCGCGTGGGCCTTGGTGCTACGGCGCTTGAGTGGCGATCGCGACGTGCTGTTCGGCGTTACCGTGGCCGGGCGTCCGGTGGAAATGCCCGAGATGCAGCGCACCGTCGGGTTGTTTATCAACAGCATCGCCTTGCGGGTCAAGCTGCCGGAGGACGATCAGACGTGCAGCGTACGCCAGTGGTTGAGTGGCCTGCTCGACAGCAACATGCAACTGCGTGAGTACGAATACCTGCCGCTGGTGACCATCCAGGAAAACAGCGAACTGCCCAAGGGCCAGCCGCTATTCGACAGCCTCTTTGTGTTCGAAAACGCCCCGGTGGAAGTCTCGGTGCTGGACCGTGCGCAAAGCCTGAATGCCACCTCGGATTCCGGGCGTACCCACACCAACTTCCCGCTGACCGCCGTGTGCTATCCGGGCGATGACCTGGGCCTGCACCTTTCCTACGACCAGCGTTACTTCGATGAAACCACCGTGCAAGGCATGCTCGCTGAATTCAAGCGCCTGCTGCTGGCGCTGGTGCAGGGCTTCCATGGCGACATGGCCGACTTGCCGCTGATTGGCGAGCAGGAACGTGAGTTCCTGGTGGAAGGCTGCAACCAGAGCGAGCATGAATATCCGCTGGAGCGCAGCTATGTTGAGCTGTTCGAAGCCCAGGTGCAGCAGCATCCACAGCGGATTGCCGCCAGTTGCCTGGATCAGCAATGGAGCTATGCCGAACTGAACCGGCGCAGTAACCGCCTGGGCCATGCATTGATCGCGGCGGGTGTCGGTCCGGATCAACCGGTGGCGTTGCTGGCCGAACGTAATCTGGATTTGCTGGGCATGATCATCGGCAGCTTCAAGGCCGGTGCCGGTTACTTGCCGTTGGACCCGGGGCTGCCGACGCAGCGCTTGAGCCGGATTATCGACCTCAGCCGCACGCCGCTGCTGGTGTGCACCGAAGCGTGCCGTGAACAGGCGCAGTTGCTGCTGGAAGAGTTCGCCTGCTCCGGTCGGCCGAAGCTACTGGTTTGGGATGCCTTGGCCGGGTCTGAGGAAAACCCCGGGATCTACAGCGCGCCGGACAACCTTGCCTACGTGATCTACACCTCCGGCTCTACCGGCTTGCCCAAGGGCGTGATGGTGGAGCAGCGCGGAATGCTCAATAACCAGCTGAGCAAGGTGCCGTATCTGCAGCTGACTGAGCACGATGTGATTGCCCAGACCGCTTCGCAAAGCTTCGATATCTCGGTGTGGCAGTTCCTCGTGGCGACGCTGTTCGGGGCGCGGGTGGATATTGTGCCGAATACCATTGCCCATGATCCGCAAGGCTTGCTGGCGCATGTCGAGGCCCAGGGCATTACTGTGTTGGAGAGCGTGCCGTCGCTGATCCAGGGCATGCTTGCCCAGGAGCGCATGAGCCTGGACGGCTTGCGCTGGATGCTGCCGACCGGTGAGGCCATGCCGCCGGAGCTGGCGCATCAGTGGTTGTTGCGCTATCCGGAGATTGGCTTGGTCAACGCCTATGGCCCGGCGGAATGCTCGGATGACGTGGCGTTCTTCCGCGTCGACCTGGCGTCGACCCGTGGCACTTATCTGCCAATTGGCACGCCGACTGACAACAACCGTTTGTACCTGCTGGATGGTGCGCTGGAGTTGGTGCCCCAGGGTGCGGTCGGCGAGTTGTGCGTCGCGGGGACCGGCGTGGGTCGTGGTTATGTCAGTGACCCGCTGCGCACGGCCCAGGTGTTTGTGCCGAATCCGTTTGGTGCGGACCGGTTGTATCGAACAGGGGATTTGGCCCGTCGCCGCAGCGACGGTGTGTTGGAGTACGTCGGGCGTATCGACCATCAGGTGAAGATTCGCGGTTACCGGATTGAGTTGGGTGAAATCGAAGCGCGCCTGCATGAACAACCGGAAGTGCGGGATGCGGCGGTTGGCGTGCAGGAGGGGGTCAACGGTAAGCATCTGGTGGGATACCTGGTGGCGGCGGATGCGCTGTTGAGTCCAGGCGAGCGTCTTGATCGGATCAAGCAACGCCTGCGGGCCGAGTTGCCGGAGTACATGGTGCCGCTGCATTGGCTGTGGCTCGACCGTTTGCCGCTGAATGCCAATGGCAAGCTGGATCGCAAGGCCTTGCCGGCGCTGGAGATTGGCCAGTTGCACAGCCAGGATTACCTGGCGCCGCGTAATGAGCTGGAGCAGACGTTGGCGGGGATTTGGGCCGAGGTACTGAAAGTTGAGCGCGTGGGGGTGCAGGATAATTTCTTTGAGCTGGGCGGGCATTCGTTGCTGGCCACGCAGATTGCTTCACGGGTGCAGACGACGCTGCAGCGGGATGTGCCGTTACGGGCGATGTTCGAGTGCAGCACGGTGGAAGAGTTGGCGGGGTATATCGACGGGCTTGCGGCGAATGAGATCAGTGCGCAGAAGGTGGATCGGCTGAGTGATTTGATGGCGGAGTTGGAGGGGTTGTAACCGTTGGTCAGAAGGAACTGCCTACTGTCAGATCTGACAGTAGGCAGTTCCTTTGCGGGGGTATTTGATATGTGTGGTCCGCTGTTTCCTGGATTTAGCGGTACGCGCCCTCAAAGAAGAGACTCCATAATGGTCAAGCTAACCCCCGTTGATGATTTGCTTCCGGTGCCGACAGTCAAATACGCCGCCGCCAATAATACGTTGTACCCCCTCGATGCTGAAGACGGCACTTGTGTGACCATCGCCTTTGACGGCATGCAAGAGGGTGCCCCTATCACTCTGTACTGGGCATTGGTGAATGAGCAGGACCAGCCACTGGCGCAGTTTGATACTTCCGGCAGTGCCAGTGGCAGTGTCGAAGTGGATATTGACGCGGCATTGGTTGGCCGCTGCATCGGCAAGACGTTGATGGTCTGGTACGAGACCACCACCAGCGATTCACATGTGCTTGAACTCACCATCGAGTTCATTCGGCCAGAGGCTTTGCCGGCTCCAGTTTTTACCAATGCTGTGGAGTATGACGGCGCGCGTTGGTTGGACATGCGCAAGTTCCGGGGGAATGCACGGATCGAGTTAAAGGCGCCGCCATTTCTTGCAGAGGGGCAACGGTTGTGGATCTTGGCGGTAGGCAATGAACACGACTTGGGGAATTTCCGATTCCAGTGGCTATTTGACGGCCACGTTGTGAGAGCAGAAGAGGCCGAGCCGGGGTTTGTTTTCCGACCAGTACTCTCGCGTGAATGGCTGGCCGGTTGCGAGGATTGGTCTTCGGTAACCTTGAACGTTGCAATTACCTATGATGGCGCGCTGGGCGCTGAGCCCGCAGACCCAAAGACGTCGCTGTTGCCGGAAAACGCCCATGAACTGCGGCGTGTTACTGAAAATTTGCGACTGGGAGAATCTGAAGCGCCGGCCTTCGACGATGAATCAGAATTTGAAGGCGGCAACTGGAACGGTTGGGAAAGAGGCGCTGATGTGGTGGACCCCAGAGACATGGTGATGGTGAATGAAGGGGGCGAGTGGTTTTTGTCCAACTATACCTACACAGAGCGCTCTGCCGGAGTCGTCTTGAGCAAGTCTTATCCAGCATTTGCCGCGGGTCAGACGTACGAGTTCAGCATGGAGGTCAGGCGATCCAATAGTTCGTTCGCCACTCCGCAGTTGTCTGCACTCGTCAACGGCGTTGTTTGTATCGAGCCTAGCAATCTGACAACACGGCAGTGGGCTTGGGTTAGCGGCACATTTACGGCCACCGGTTCAGGTGTTGAGGTGCAGGTATACAGTCATGTCTCTACCGGGAACGGTAACGATTACGCATTCGGAAAGTTGCGGCTGCGGGAACTCTAACGTACCGACATCAATCTTGTTGTAAAAATGCCCGCAGATAACGGGCATTTTTCTTGTTCGCTATGAACCTTCAGTGCCGCTTATTTAGGGCCCAGAATCTTCACCAGCTTATCCGGCGAAGGCGCCCCTTGCTGTTGCTGCAACCCACCCTTGTCATCCAGATAGAAAATTGCCGGCGTGGCCGACAACTCCAGCTCATCCATCAGCTTCATATTCGAATCAAGCTTGGCCTGGATAGCCGCCGGAATCTTCTCCAGCGCCTGCAACTTGCTGCCTTTACCGGCTGACTCATGGGCTTCCAACGCCTGCTGCGGATCCTTGGCTGCCAACAGCGCCGCCGACTTGCCCGGGCTGTCCTCACGAATAATCCCCACCATGATATGCCGCAACTGCACCTTGCCCGACTTCACCCATGGCCGTGCCTGTTCCCAGAACATATTGCAGTACGGGCAGTTCGGATCACTGAACAGGTAAACGATGCGCGGCGCATCCTTGTTGCCATCCTGGATCCAGTTACTGTGTTCCATCTTGGCCCAGACCTCCTTGGCCATCGGCGCATACACCAGCTTTTCCAGGGGCGCAGTGCTGAGGTCATTGCCGTCGGCGTCGTACAGGTTGCCGGCGATCACACTTTTACCGTCGGCAGTCAGGTACAACGCCATGCCACGGTTCTGGTATTGCGCCGCATAACCCGTGAGGCCGCTGGGAGCATCGAACTTGCCGATAATCTTGGCACCCTTGGCTTCGATGTTCTTGATCGGCGCCGGCCAGTCTTCAGCCTGGACGAGGGTGGCAGCCAGTGTCAGGGGCAACAGGGTCAGCAGGTGGCGGAGGCGGAGCATGGCGAATTCCTTGTGGTAGCCGGCTGGGCCGGTTTAGCGGTGATCGGCTCGAAGCGCTCCATGGCGCGGGCCAGGCTGGCTTGCGACAACTCGCCCAGGTGGCTGTTGATCAGGCGACCGTCCGGTTGATAAAACAGGGTGGTGGGCAAAGCCATGGAGCCGACGGCCTGGCCGAGGCGGCCGCTGGCGTCGAACAGCACGTTGTCCAGGTTCAGGCCCTGGGTCGCCAGGTAGGTGGCGACGCTTTGCATGCTTTCGGCCTGGTTGACGAACAGGAAGGTCACGTCCGGGCGTTGGCGCTGGGCACTTTCCAGTACTGGCATTTCGCGACGGCACGGCGGGCACCAGGTGGCCCAGAGATTGATCACCAGCGGGCCGCCCTTGTAGTCGGCCAGTTGCACGGTTTCGCCATTGGCGTTGCGCAGGGTGATGTCCGGCAGGTGTGTGCCTTTTTCGTAGAGGGTCAACGACAGACTGGTCAGCGCCCAGAACGCCAGGCCGGTGATCACGCCGGCGCTCAGTGGCTTGCGCAGCAGCGGGCGGCGCCAGCCGTAGATCAAGGCGCCGAGGATCAGCGCGATAACGCCGGGCCAGGCGAGAAAACCGCCGTCCCGCAGGTCGACGATCTGCAGCGGGTCATTTTGGTAATACGACCAGTACATCAGCACGAAGCTGACGCGCGCGGCGAGCATGCCCACCAGAAACAGGGTGAACAGCACCGACTCCGGGTTCTCGCCGCCGCGCTTGGCCACCCGCCAGCCCACCAGGGTGGCGAGGATCAACGCCGTGATCAGCAGCAAGTGGTTCAGGGCGATGGCGAAGGTGCCGATGGTCAGTGTCAGCATCAGAGGGCTTCCCGGGCTTGGGTCCAGCGTTGCAGGAAGGCGGCGGCGTCGACTTCGCCGGTGATGCGCTGGGCGCGGCGCTCTTCACCGTCGGGGCCGATCCAGACGAAGCTCGGCGGGCCGGGGACCTTGTAGCGGCCCAGCAGCTCGCGGCTGGCGGCGTTGTCGGCGGTGACGTCGAGGCGCAGCAGGCGCACATCCTTGAGGGCGTCCATGACTTCGGGTTTGCCGAACACCTGTTTCTCCATGATCTTGCACGACACACACCAGTCGGCGTAGTAGTCCACCAGCACCCATTGGCCTTGGGCCTTGGCGCTATCGAGTTGGCTTTGCAATACGGCCGGGTCGTTGATGGTCATG
Source organism: Pseudomonas sp. SED1 (assembly GCF_034044025.1). Lineage (NCBI taxonomy): Bacteria > Pseudomonadati > Pseudomonadota > Gammaproteobacteria > Pseudomonadales > Pseudomonadaceae > Pseudomonas > Pseudomonas sp. SED1. The sequence goes on along the minus strand of NZ_JAXCIS010000143.1, from coordinate 6,556 downwards.
AAGGCGTCGTGGGCGCTGGGGGCACCGGCCACCCGCGAGCCGTTATAGACCTTGAGCGGTTGCCACAGGTCGTCGCTGCCGCCGGCCGCACCGATCACCAATACGCTGCCCCAGAGGCCCAGCACCAGCGAACCGGCACCGAACAGCATGGCGGTGCGCCCGAAGTCGTGAGCCAGGCGCCAGCCGCAGTAGGCCATGACCAGCGCCAGTACACCCCACAAGCCGAGCCACAGGGTTTCACCGACCACTGGGCGAATCATCAGCACGGCGGTGGCGAGGAACAGGAAACCGAAGATGCCCTTGAGGATGTTCATCCAGGTGCCGGGCTTGGGCAGGAAGCGGTTGCCCACGGTCACCAGCAGCAACAGCGGCACGCCGATGCCGATACCCATGGCAAACAGGATCAAGCCGCCGTGCAGGGCATTGCCGCTTTGGGCGATGTAGAGCAGGGCGCCGGCCAGGGGCGCGGTCATGCACGGGCCCACCAGCAAGCCGGACAAGGCGCCAAGCACCCCGGCACCCACCAGGCTGCCGCCGCTCTGGTTGCGGCTGACGTTGTCGAGGCGGTCCCGCAGAAAGGCCGGTAGTTGCAGTTCAAAGAAGCCGAACATCGGCAGGGCCAGGATCACAAACAACACGGCGAAGCTACCGAGGATCCACGGGGTTTGCAGCAAGGCGGCGAGGTTGCCGCCGAGCAGCGCGGCCAATACGCCGAGGGCGGCGTACACCAGCGCCATGCACACCACGTAGCTGGCGGCCAGGGCAAAGCCGCGCCGTGGGCTGGCGCCACTGCCTACCACAAGGCCGGCGAGAATCGGCAGCATCGGCAAGGAACACGGGGCAAAGGCCAGCAGCAGGCCCAGGCCGAAGAACACCAGCAGGCTCCAGCCCAGGCTGCGCTGTTGCAGGCCGCTGGCCAGGCTTTGGTCCTGCGCTTGGCCGATGGCGGCTACGGCGGGGTCGCCACCCAGGTCAACGGTGATCGATTGCGGCGGGTAGCACAGGCCGGCATCGGCACAACCTTGCCAGCCGAGCTTGACCTGGCCGGTGGCACCGGCGGGAATCTTCACTTCCAGGCCCTGGCGATAGACTTGCTGCTCACCAAAGAACTCGTCGCTGTGGGCTTCGCCTTGGGGCAGCGTCGGCTTCTCGGCCAGGCCATCGAATTTCATGCGCTGCTGGTACAGGTAATAACCGTCGGCAATCTGCCAATACAGCTGGGTTTCGCCGGAGGCCAGACGCTCGGAGGTAAAGGTGAAGGCTTTGCCCACCGGGAGGAAGTCGGGTTTGGTCTCGAACGGATTGTTGCCCGGCGCGGCCTGGGCGAATCCAGCAAACACTACCAGCAGAAAGATAAACAGATGCCGCATGATCAAGCCTTAGTTCGAAGCAAGTGGGACACACAATGTGTGGCGTTGATTAACCGATGATTAACCGGGCTATTCTAGACAGCAGGGATTATCCGGGTTTACGCGGGCTGGCGGCATAATGCGCGCTTAATCCACTGCCTTTTTAATCACCCTCACATTTTGCAAAGGGTTCACCATGCACGTACTGGTCTGTGAAGACGACGAACTGATCGCCAGCGGCATTGTTGCCGGGCTCAGCGCCCAAGGGCTGACCGTCGAGCGCGTCGGCACCGCCGCCGCTGCCCGGGCGATGCTCAAGGTGGCGGAGTTCGACGTGATGGTACTCGACCTCGGCCTGCCGGATGAAGACGGCTTGAAGCTGTTGCAGCAATTGCGCAGCCAGGGCCTGGAGATTCCGGTGCTGATCCTCACCGCGCGGGATTCGGTGACCAACCGCGTCGACGGCCTGCAGGCCGGTGCCGACGATTACCTGCTCAAGCCCTTCGACCTGCGGGAACTCGCCGCGCGCCTGCACACCTTGTTGCGCCGGGTGGCCGGGCGCAGCGTCCACCTGGTCGAACACGGGCGCCTGACCTACAACCCCAGCAGCCGCGAAACGTTGCTGGGCGGTGAGTCGGTTGACCTGTCCCGCCGCGAGCAGGCGTTGTTGCAGGCCCTGCTGCAAAACCGCGGCCGGGTGCTGTCCAGCGAACAGCTCAAAGACAGCGTCTACGGGCTTAACGACGAACTGGAAAGCAACGCCCTCAATGTGCACATCCACCACCTGCGGCGCAAACTCGGTAACGGCATCGTCGAGACCGTGCGTGGCCTGGGCTATCGCCTGGGCCCGGCTGACGGTGGAGAGGACGCTTCGTGATGAGCCTGCGCCTGCGCCTGACCTTCAAGCTCGGCGCGGCCTTTGTGCTGATCTGGGCCCTGGCTGCCGCGTGGATGCTCAACGACTTGCGCAACCAGATGATGTTCTCCCTCGACCAGCGCCTGGTGGCGTCGGCGCGCATGGTCGCCGGGCTGATGGAGCAGATGCCGGGCCTGTCGAGCACGGGTGAGGGCGCGCACTTCAGTGCCGAACAACTGAATGTACCGGGTGGCATGGCGTGCCAGGTCAGCTCATTGCGCGGGGTGGTCCTCGCCCGCAGCCACACCACGCCGGACCAGGGCCTGGAGTCGCGCAAGAGCGGCTTTCGCGACCAGATGATTGATGGCGTGGGCTGGCGCAGCTTCACCCTGTCCCGTGGCGATTTGTTTATCACCACCGCCGACCGGCAGGTGGAGCGTGAAGCCTTGAACCTGTCGATCCTGCTGGCGGCTTCGGTGCCGGTGGGTGTGGCGCTGTTGGGCTGCCTGTGCCTGCTATGGCTGGGGATCGGCCAAAGCCTGTTGCCGCTCAACCGCATGCGTGACGCCTTGATGCGCCGCAGTGCCGATTCCCTTGAGCCCTTGCAGATCAGCCCGCTGCCCAGCGAACTCAAGCCGCTGCTCGACACCCAGAACCAGTTGCTGCAACGCATCGCCAAGACCATCGAGCGCGAACGCCGCTTGACCGGCGACGCGGCCCACGAATTGCGCAGCCCGCTGACGGCGATCAAGACCCACCTGCAAGTGGCGCGCATGACCGAAGGCGCTGCCCGTGACCAGTCCCTGGCCCATGCCGAGGAAGGCGCCGATCGCTTGCACCGTACCCTTGAGCAGCTACTGCTGCTGGCGCGGGTCGAAGGCAGCCTGTCGTTTGACGACGGCCTGCAATCGAGTGCCGAACAAGTCGCACAACTGGCGATCCAGGACGCCAATGGCGGCGAAAATCAGCGCATTGACCTGATCCTGGCAGATGGCCTGTCCGACAAACCGGTGGAAATGCCGGTGGGCCTGGCTGTCGCCGCCTTGCGCAACCTGCTGGACAACGCCTTGCGCCACACCCCACCTGATACCCGGGTGGAACTGAGTGTGTCCAGCACTGGCGATAATGTGGTGTTCCGGGTGCGTGACCACGGCGCGCCGATTTCCAGTGAAGACTTGCAACACTTGACCCAGCGCTTCTGGCGCAACGGCAACAGCCCGGGATGCGGCCTGGGGCTGGCGATTGTCCAGGCAATCGTGCAGCGCTGCTCGTGCTCCTTGAAATTCGACAGCCAGGCCGATGGCATGCGCGTCGACCTGGGCATGCCGTTGCGTCGCTGAACCTTCTTTTCACGGCACAAATAGCTACCGCCATCCTCAAGCGTAACGCTTCAGGATGGCGGTCATTTTTTTGTGTTTGAACGGGCTGAATGACTCAGCCTGTGTTGAAAAGGACAGCGCCTATGTTGGTCATCGATTCCACGTTTCCCGCAAAAGACTTTAACCAGCGCAATGGCGAAGCCGTGCGCCAGGTGATTGTGCATTACACCGCTGCGCCTTTTGCTTCGTCATTGCGTACGCTGACCCGTGACGGTGTCAGTGCGCACTACCTGTTGCCTGATCCTCATGACGCCAGCTACCGCGCCGCCGGCTACGACGAACTGCGGTTGTTCCGCCTGGTGGACGAAGCGCAGCGCGCCTGGCATGCCGGCGCGAGCCACTGGGCCGGGCGTGACAACCTGAATAGCCCCTCGATCGGGATTGAAATTGTCAATCAGGCCCGGGATGAAGCCGGTGTGTTTAGCTTTTCCGCGTATGGCCCTGAACAGATCGACGTGTTGATTGCCCTGATTCGCGACATTCAGGGGCGTTACCCGGCGATCGGTCCTACCGATATTCTCGGGCATTCGGACATTGCCTATTGGCGCAAGAGCGACCCGGGACCGCGCCTGCCGTGGCGTTGTCTGTTTGAAGCCGGCGTGGGTGCCTGGTTCGATGAGCCCGCCAAGGTGTCCTATGAACGGCGATTTTCCATAGGGTTGCCTCCGGAAGTAGAGATCGAGCGGGCGTTTCAGCGCTATGGCTACGCCCCGGCAAAGGATCGCCAGGGCTTCCGACAGCGGGTCAGGGCGTTCCAGATGCACTATCGGTCTCGCGATTACAGTGGGCAACTCGACAGCGAGACCTGCGCAATTCTGTATGCCTTGAATGAAAAGTACACAGGGCTATGAGGGTATTTCCTACATTCCTGTGGGGATAGACAGGCGTAAATGTGGGTTTTAACTCTACGGGTGTAAATCCTCCCCTCGCTGATGCGTTTCCAGAACAGGAAATCCGTGCGTTGCCCTTGGGCCAGACGCCAACGGGTTGGCAGTTTGGTCACCATCATCAGCGTATTGAGGGATCTGGAAATGTCAGTCGCTACCAGCCGTATTGAAGAGACCCAAGCGGTCCCTGCGGAAACGCTCTACCAGTTCGACGAAACCCCGCTGCTGGCCCGCCAGCGCCAGCAGGAATCCAATGCTCGCAGCTACCCTCGGCGCATTCCCCTGGCGCTCAAGCGCGCCCGCGGGATCTACGTCGAGGACGTCGAAGGCCGCAGCTTTATCGACTGCCTGGCCGGCGCCGGCACCCTGGCGCTGGGGCATAACCACCCGGTGGTGATCGAGGCCATTCGCCAGGTGTTGAGCGATGAATTGCCGTTGCACACCCTGGACCTGACCACACCGGTCAAGGATCAGTTCGTGCAGGACCTGTTCGGCCTGTTGCCGTCGGCGCTGGCGCGGGAAGCCAAGATCCAGTTCTGCGGCCCAACCGGTACCGATGCGGTAGAAGCCGCGCTGAAACTGGTGCGCACCGCCACCGGACGCAGCACGGTGTTGTCGTTCCAGGGCGGTTATCACGGCATGAGCCAGGGCGCCCTGAGCCTGATGGGCAGCCTGGGGCCGAAAAAGCCGCTGGGTGCCTTGCTCAGTAATGGCGTGCAATTCCTGCCGTTTCCCTACGACTACCGTTGTCCGTTCGGGCTGGGTGGGGCGGAAGGGGTCAAGGTCAACCTGCATTACCTGGAAAACCTGCTCAACGACCCCGAGGCCGGTGTTTTGCTGCCGGCAGCCGTGATCGTTGAAGTGGTGCAGGGCGAGGGCGGCGTGATCCCGGCCGATCTCGACTGGCTGCGTGGCCTGCGCCGTATTACCGAACAAGCCGGAGTGGCGTTGATCGTTGACGAAATCCAGAGCGGTTTTGGTCGTACCGGCAAGATGTTTGCTTTCGAACACGCCGGCATCGTCCCGGACGTGGTGGTGCTGTCCAAGGCGATCGGCGGCAGCCTGCCGCTGGCGGTGGTGGTGTATCGCGACTGGCTCGACACCTGGTTGCCGGGCGCCCATGCCGGAACCTTCCGTGGCAATCAGATGGCCATGGCCGCCGGGTCGGCAGTGATGCGCTACCTTAAAGACCACGATATTCCCGCCCACGCGGCCGCCATGGGCGAGCGCCTTGGGGAGCACCTGCGCATCCTGCAGCGCGACTTCCCGCAGTTGGGGGACATTCGTGGTCGTGGGCTGATGCTCGGCGTGGAGCTGGTGGATCCCGCAGGCGCCCCGGACACTCAGGGCCACCCGCCGGTGCATCGTCAATTGGCGCCACTGGTACAGCGTGAATGCCTCAAGCGCGGGCTGATCCTTGAACTGGGCGGTCGTCATGGCAGCGTTGTGCGTTTCCTGCCGCCGTTGGTGATTACCGCCGCAGAAATCGACCGTGTGGCCGAGATCTTTGGTCGCGCCTTGGCGGCAGCCGTCACCAGCCTCTAATTTTTTATCGGGCTGGCACGTTCCTTCTTACATTACACCGACGGAGAACAGCAATGACCTCAGTATTCGACCGCGAAGACATCCTGTTTCAGGTAGTGGTCAACCATGAAGAACAATATTCCATCTGGCCCGACTACAAGGCCGTGCCGGAAGGCTGGCGCACCGTGGGCAAGAGCGGGATGAAGAAAGAGTGCCTGGCCTACATCGAAGAAGTGTGGACCGACATGCGCCCGTTGAGCCTGCGCCAGAAGATGGACAGCCAGGCGTTGGCGGGCTGATCCAGGTCTGGGGCATCACATAGAACCCAATGTGGGAGCGGGCTTGCTCGCGAAGGCGTCGTGTCAGTCACTGGATGTATTGACGGTCACACCGCTTTCGCGAGCAAGCCCGCTCCCACATTTACTGTGTTTCGTCTGTGAGAGGAGCGTTACAGCGCCTTGATCACCTGATCCACATGGCCTTCCAGCTCTGCCGCCTGCACCGCATCGCTTGGCTTGCGGGTTGGCGGGCTGACCCAGACCTCGGGCACAACACAGATCC
>NZ_JAXCIS010000142.1:0-121607 GCF_034044025.1 Pseudomonas sp. SED1 | reverse complement strand
TCAGCCTGGGAAATTGCCCCGCAACGCCTCCAGCCCACCGCTGTAAACACCGGTAAACAACTCCTCCACCGCCGCATCCGTCACACCGGCCACCGGGGTAAACACGCCCGACCAAGTGACCCTGGCGGTGCTGTCCGTCAACGCCTCAACCTTCAACGTCGCCAGATACTCACTCACCGGAAACGGCGACTCGCTGATCGAGTAGCTGTAAGTACGCGCAGCCTCATCAAAGCGTTGCAGACGCTCCACCACCACACCACCATCAGCCGTTTGCAGATGGCGCACACGGCCGCCGTCACTCGGCTCGCTCTTGACGATAAAGGGCAGCCAGTCCGGCAGCGAATTGAAGCCGCCGACCAATTGCCAAACCTGTTCGGCCGAAACCGGGATTTCAATAACAGCAGATGCTTTTGCCACGATAACACTCCAAACCATTCAAGAAATTCAGATCGCCATGCTGTCGACAACGCCGCCGTCGACCCGCAACGCGGCACCGTTGGTTGCAGACGATAACGGTGAAGCAATGTACGCCACCAGATTCGCCACTTCATCCACATTCGCCGCGCGCTGGATGATCGACGTCGGCCGCGCGTTGCGCACAAACACATCTGCCTCATCCCGAGGACTGCGCCCGGACTTGGCCACGGCGTCCTTGAGCATGTTCTCCAGGCCATCGGTAAAGGTCGGCCCCGGCAGGATTGCATTGACCGTCACCCCGGTGCCCGCCAGGCGTTTGGCCAGGCCATGGGACACCGCCAGGTTGGCGCTTTTGGTGACGCCGTAGTTGATCATGTCGGCCGGCGTTGCCACGCCCGATTCCGACGACACAAAGATCACCCGCCCCCAGCCCTTCTCGACCATGCCCGGCGTGTAGTGCCGCGACAAACGCACGCCGGAGATCACGTTGACCTCGTAGAAACGCGTCCACTCGCTGTCGGGCGCGTCAAAGAAATCGACGTCGTTGAAGATCCCGAGGTTGTTCACCAGGATGTCGGCCCGCGGCTCGGCGGCGAACAGTTTTTCGGCGCCCTCGGCCGTGCCCAGGTCTGCCACCAGGCCACGCAGCTCAGCGCCGGGGACTGCCTGGCGAATCGTCGCCAGCGCCTCGTCGACCTTGCTCGATTCACGCCCGATCACCACCACCGTGGCGCCGGATTGCGCCAGCGCCTGGCTGATGCCCAGGCCGATTCCGGCGGTGCTGCCACTGACGATTGCGACTTTGCCACTGATATCAATTTTCATGTTCGCGTTCCTGTGGTTAGAGCGGCAGCGGTGCACGGGCCGAAATCAATCGGGCGTCGCGCAGGGCCTGCCAAAAGGCTGCGGGAATCTTCTCTGACAACGCCGCGACGTCTTCAGCAATTCGCCCCGGACGACTGGCACCCGGAATCACTGCCGCCACTGCCGGATGGGCCAGGGAGAATTGCAGCGCCGCGGCTTTCACACTCACACCATGGTCCGCGGCAATCGCCTTGATCTGCTCGACCTTGCTGATAATTGCCGGGCTGGCTTTCTGGTATTCAAAATGCGCACCGCCCGCCAGGATGCCGGAGCTGTACGGGCCGCCGACCACGATCTCGACGTTCTGTGCCAGGGCCGCGTCCATCAGGCGCTGCAAGGCACGTTCGTGGTCGAGCAAGGTGTAACGACCGGCGAGCAGGAAGCCGTCGGGCTGGGCTTCGGTCAGGTCCAGGGTCAATTCGCAAGGCTCGACGCGATTGACGCCCAGGCCCCAGGCCTTGATCACGCCTTCTTCACGCAGGCGAGTCAGTACTTTGAAAGCACCGGTGTGCGCCTGGTTGAAATAATCCAGCCATTGGTCACCGTAGAAGTCCTGGGCAATGTCGTGAATCCACACGATGTCGAGGCGGTCGGTTTGCAGGCGGTTGAGGCTGTCTTCGATGGAGCGCAGGGTGGCATCGGCGCTGTAGTCGTTGACCATCTTGTTCGGCCGGCCGTGTTCGAACACACCGCTTTTCTCGCCGAGATCGCGGGCGCTTTCTTCCACCTCGTCCAGAATCAGACGGCCAACTTTGGTGCTGAGTACATAGTCGTCGCGGTTGTACTTCGACAGGGCCTGGCCCAGGCGAATTTCCGAGAGGCCCGAACCGTAAAACGGCGCAGTGTCGAAGTAACGCACGCCTTGGTTCCAGGCCGCTTCAACGGTGGCTTGGGCTTCTTCATCAGGGATGGCACGGAACATGTTGCCCAATGGGGCGGTGCCAAAACCCAGCACGCCGGGCAGTTTGTCTTTCAAGCTCATGGGATGAATCCTCAAGATTGTTCAAGGTCGCTGTGTTGACCGTTGAGCAGATCCTAGATTGCAGAGATCGGACCGTCCAAGACATACTGCGACCAACTTAAGTCCCTACAGGTCTGACATGATCGATTTCCGCCAATTGCGCTACTTCGTTGTAGTCGCTGAAGAAGAACACGTGGGGCGTGCTGCCGAACGGTTGCACATCTCCCAATCGCCCCTGAGCCGGCAGATCGCGCAACTGGAAGAACGCCTGGGCCTGACCCTGTTCGAGCGCAGCCAGCAGCGCATCCGCCTGACCCGCGACGGCCAGACGTTCCTGGCCGAAACCAAGGCGCTGCTGACCCACGCCAACCGCCTGGAATCCCTGGGCCGGCGCTTGGGCAAAGGCGAAGAAGGCGGACTGTGCATCGGCTACATCGAAAACGCGATGCACGCGGGCGTGCTGCCCAATGCCTTGAAAGTCTTGCGCGACGCGCGGCCCAACGTGCATATCGCGCTGTACAACCTGCCCTCCGCCGAACAGCTGGAAGGCCTGCGCCAACGCAGCCTCGACATCGCCCTGGTGGGTGAGCCACCGGCGGCGGATGACCCGGACCTGATGGCGCTGCAAGTGCTGGACGACCCGATGTTGCTGGCGCTGCCCGAGCAGCATCCGCTGGCCAGCGTCAGCGAACTGCTGCCCGAGCATCTGGCCGAGCAGCAATGGATTGGCGTGCAACGCAAACCGGGCGCGAACCCGGCGGATGATTTTGTTGCCGCGTGCATTCGTGCAGGTTTCACCCCGCAGATTCCGATGGAAGCCAGCGAGCCGTTTACCGCGTTGGGATTGGTGGCGTCGGGGTTAGGTGTCGCGATGGTGCAAAAGGGCTTGAGCCGCAATGCACCACCGGGTGTGGTGCTGCGGGCACTGCCATGGCTGACCTACACCACGCCGCTGTGGGCGGCGTGGCATCGGATCAATTTGCGGCCGTTGGTGGAGACGTTCAGGAAAGTCCTGACAGAGCCCCTGGCATGACGCTCGCCCATAACCGGACATGCCGCTCACGGGCGAGCAGACTATCCGTCAGTAGTTGATCTGAGGTCGCCCAGTCGTTTCAGCGGATTCGGCGTTGGGCCGTTTCGCTCGGACCTGCTCCTGCTGGTCATCATCCTGACCGCCCCCAAAAGCAGCGATCGCGTCGAAGGAATTGGCCTGGGCCATACCGGCTTGCAACGGTTGAGAGTTGTTAATACTGGACAAAATATTCACCTTGATTTTGCTCATAGGAGTTTGAAGCAAAACCTTTGTGGTACTCCGATACATTCAGTTCCGCAGGCGAGTTAATGCTCGTTCCCACGCTCTGCGTGGGAACGCATCCCGTGACGCTCCGCGTCACCACTGCGCAAGACTTGAACCTTGCATCGCCAACTGGACGCAGAGCGTCCGACGCGGCATTCCCACGCAGAGCGTGGGAACGATCAGCGCCCGGCCTTGCCCTTCGCCTGCACCTATCACATGTGGGAGCCGGGCTTGCCCGCGATGCAGGCACCTCGGTCTGTCAGTAAGACCGCGGTGATGCCATCGCAGGCAAGCAGGGTTTCAGTGTCGTAGTTGAAAGTGTGGCGGGATCAATACCGCCAATGCCCCGGCACCCATAACCACTGCCCGTTCCCCCAGCGATAGTGCCCCCGCACCCACTGATACCCTGGCGCAGGTGCTACCGGCACGACCTCAACCAACGGCGGCGGGCGCCGCGGATGAACAGGTTCGACAATACAACCGGACAACGCAGCCGCCATCAACGTGGCGGCCAGCGTGGCCTTGAATATCCGGGACATGGCACGGTTCCCCAATGAGACTAGCCGTCGCCTGAGTGGCGGGCTTACCCGGGTTAAACGCGGCCAACCGGGAAAATCCGTCGCCCGTCTCAGTGATTAATGCTCGTTCCCACGCTCTGCGTGGGCACGCATCCTGTGACGCTCCGCGTCACCACTGCGCAAGACTTGAACCTTGCATCGCCAACTGGACGCAGAGCGTCCGGAGCGGCATTCCCACGCAGAGCGTGGGAACGATCTTCAGTGGCTCTTGGCGACCTTAATGCTCGTTCCCACGCTCTGCGTGGGCACGCATCCTGTGACGCTCCGCGTCACCACTGCGCAAGACCTGAACCTTGCATCGCCAACTGGACGCAGAGCGTCCGGGGCGGCATTCCCACGCAGAGCATGGGAACGATCAGCGCCCGGCCTTGCCCTTCGCCTGCCCTTTCAAATACAGCGCTTCCACCAGCCGCTGACGCTCATCCCGAGGCAAGGTGCTGGCGAACTGCGCCAGGGTGTTGTCCACCAACGCCCGGAGTGCCATGTCCGCCTCCCGGGCCTTGCCTAAATCCGTCACCAGCGCCGCACGGTCCAGGGTCGGCGCTTCCAGTTGCTTGATCACATCCAGCCGCGCCTCGCGCCCGGCGAGCACCAGTGGCTGGCTGTCGGCGCGGTTCTGGCGCAGCAGCTGGCGCAGTTCCTTGCGCCGTTCCGGCGGTAGCTTGACCATCGCCTGGCGCAAGCCATGCTGGTTCACCACGGCCTCGGCGGGCTTGGCATTGGCCAGCCAGTGGTAAAGGCCACCGCCGACACCACCGATCAAAAACACGTTGAACAACACCGACACAACCAACAGCGGCTTCAGGTACTTGGGTGACGGGGTCATTGCTCGCTTTCCTCGGCGTTGACGGTGAAGACAATGTCGGCGTCGCCCTGGTCGAAGACACTGGGCAGTACTTCAGGACCGAGTGTGGGCAACGGTACGCTCAAGGACGCTACCAGGATGCCGGCGGCTATCCCGGCGATGCCCACTCCGACGAAACCGGCGGGCGATAGCCAGCCAGCGTAGCGTGCCCAAAAGGACTGGCGCTGGGGAAACGACTGGCGGATCTGCCGCGCCAGCGCCGGGTCGACGGGCGCCAGTTGATAGCCGTCCAACTGGCCATCGAGCCATCGCGCCTGGTGCAGCGCCTCGAGAGCGCCGGCATCGCCTGCGTCCAGCAGTGCCTGGGCCTGCGCCTGTTCGGCACTGGGCCAACGGTGCAGGTGGCCGCCGTAAGCCTCGGCCAGTTGGGCAAATCGTTCGGGCGTCATGGTTTTCCCCTTCCTGGGCGGGCGGGCCCGGGTGTGTCGTCAAGGTAACTGCGCAAGTTGCGCCGGGCCCGTGACAGCAAGCTCTCCAGTGCCTCGACGCTGATGTTCATCAGCGCCGCGGCGTCGATATTCGACAGCTCTTGATAGTACTGCAGCACAATCGCCTCGCGCTGGCGATCAGGCAGCGATGCCAGCGCCTGGGCCATATGCGCGCTGCGGGCGGCGGCTTCCAGCTGCTCATCGGGCGCTGGCGCGCTGTCGATCACTTCGCTCATGGCCGCCTCGTCGTGCAACGGGCGCTCCTTGCGCCGACGCAAATGGTCGTGGCACAGGTTGAGCACCACGCGGTGCAACCAGGTGTCGAAGCGCGCTTCGCCACTGCGCCAATTCGCGGCCTGGCGCCAGATCCGCAGAAAGCTTTCCTGGGCCACGTCCCTGGCCTCGTCGGCATCCCCGAGGATCCGACTGGCGAGCGCGAGCAAACGCGGGAGTTTGCGCGTGACCATTTCGTTGATGGCCGCCGGTTCGTTGTTACCGATGCGGGCCAACAGCTCAACGTCCGGATCAGTGTCTTTCAATAGGGCAAGTCTCGGTCCGGTGGCTAAGGGTCAGGTTGACGGGAGGGTCAGCGGATCCAGTGCCCTTCTCTCCAGTACCAGTTGGGGCCGCGCGATTCCCAGTGGCCAGGTTCCCAACGGGCGTTGCGCATCACCGGCTGCCAGTGGCCCGGCACCCAGGCATAACCACGCCCTTCGTAGCGCCAGTGCCCGCGGTCCCACACATAACCCGGGCGCTCGACGGGAACGGCCTCGACGCGCATCGGCGGTGGCGCTTCGCGGATGATCACTTCGGTCTGGGCAAAGGTCGGCGTGCTGACCAGGGCGGCCAGCGCCAGCGGGATCAACAGGGCGTAACGTAATTTGGCCAGCGGTCGTGCAAGTCTCATGACAACTCCTTCATCGGCGATCGCCAGTGATCGCAGCTGTAGGGTTGAACGGTGAGTGTCCGAATAATCCGTCGCGTCAAAATCAACTTTTTCCACGACCGCTCATGACGGTAGACAGGGCCAGTATTGCCCAGGGTTTGCGGGGGTTTGATGAAATATGCAAAAAGCGCCGACGGATTTGGCCAGGCGGTCGCGTTCAAGGGTTAACCGTTGGCAATCAGCTGGCATACCTGTTGATTTTCAACGTTCACTACCTTGAGGAAATCACCATGTCTCGTCGAATTTCACTGCTGGTTGCCGCTGTCCTGCTCATGAACCTTGGCGGCTGCGTGTTCCTGCCGGGGCACCGCGATCATTGCTGCTGGCGCGGTTACGGGGTGGTGACTGCTCCGTCGGCACAAGCGGTCTCTTGAGCCTCTAACCGAATGCCGCAAACCCTCTGCGCCCGGCCTTGATCTCGGTGCGCAGTTCGCCAATCAGGTTTGAGATGGAACGGATGCTGTCCAGACCCTGGGGAGACACACGGGTCAGCAGCAGGTCGACGCGCCCGGAGGTGGGATCGAAGATATTGATGCGCAGAGAACCATCGCTGTTCAACGAGCAGTCACAGGCGAGCGGCAGGAAGCCGGACTCCATGATGTGGCGAAACTCGGCTATCGAGACCATGCGGGCACCCTTCGCTGGACCAGACTCGGTGGACGTGATCCGTCTAGGGTAGATCAGCTTTTTCAACCTGCCGGGGAATTAAGTCAAAAGTGATACCTGGTGCTCAATTTGCCTGAAACCGCTGGCCGGCTGACGCCAGAAAAACCACACCGGCCCCTCTCATCCGATGCCGCGCGAAGCACTTGATTCCTGGCGATGATGGCCAGATGCTATGGTCTTTTGCCGCCATCAAGAGCATCCCCATGAGCATCGAACCTTTGATCGAACCCGACAGTGCCGTGTACAAGACGTTGCTCGAATCGACCAAGGCCATCCCCTGGCGTATCGACTGGGCAACGATGACCTTCAGCTACATCGGCCCACAAATCGAGGCGCTGCTGGGCTGGACCCCGCAGAGCTGGGCCACCGTCGATGACTGGGTGGAGCGCATGCACCCGGATGACCGCGAATACGTGGTCAACTTCTGCGTCTCGCAGTCCCGCGCCGGGGTCGATCACGAAGCCGATTACCGCGCGCTGACTGCCAGCGGTGAATACGTGTGGATACGCGACGTAGTGCACGTGGAGCGCAAGGACGGCGAAGTGCAGGCGCTGATCGGCTTCATGTTCGATATCAGCGAGCGCAAGAAGACCGAAGAACACCTGACTCGCCTGCAAAAACAGCTGGAGGAATATTCGTTCCAGGACGGCCTGACCGGCATCGCCAACCGACGCATGTTCGACACCGTGCTGGCGCGCGAATGGACCAGCGCGCAGCGCAGCCAACTGCCGCTGTCGTTGATCCTGCTGGATATCGACTATTTCAAGCAGTACAACGACCTCTACGGGCATATCAAGGGTGATGAATGCCTTAAGCAAGTGGCGAGCACGCTCTCCCGGGCGGCCAATCGGCCACGGGACTTCATTGCGCGCATCGGCGGCGAGGAGTTTGTGTGGTTGCTGCCGGAAACCGATGCCGAGTCTGCCCGACGCGTGGCCGAACGCTGCCTGCACCTGATCCGCCAGCAGCAGATTGAGCACGGGCATTCGGCGGTGTCGAACTTGCTGACGTTGAGCCTGGGCGTAGGCACTTGCACGGTAAGGCCAGGCAGCGAGGCGCTGGTATTTGTCGAAGCGGTGGACAAGCTGCTGTACCAGGCCAAGCACAATGGCCGGATGCGCGCGGAGTTCGCCGACGCGCTGGATTGATACAACGCTCAAATCGCGGGCAAAAAAAATCCCAAGTAGCTGATGGAAACTTGGGATTTAAAAATGCATAAACCGTGGGAGGTGAACGCCCGGCTATATTACCGAGCGGCAAAACTTGTAACAAGATAATTTTCAACCTTTCGTCGGATTAAAACAGCGCTAAGTCATTCAATAACCACACATTTTTAATGGATCCGATTATTGAAAGTGCCACTTTTTGGTGCAATGACGGCATGAATTAAACACACTTGCCCAGTTTAATTCCGCGATAAAAATAAGGTTATTGATTAAAAGTGCGTGGGCTTTTTCAAGTAATGTTCCATCAAGTGTTTGCAGGGATCCACCAGCACAAGGTCGTCCTGGGGCGTAGGGCGCGAAACGCTGGCCGCCTGACGGCATAACGCCAGGCGCTCCGCTGCTTCTTCCCGCTGCCGGTCAACCTGGGCATTGAGTCGAACGAAATAGGTCCCCAACATCACCGCCAAGCACACAATCCCGACGAAAAAATAGCGGAAGGCGTGGGATTGAGGGGGTTCCGGATGACTCATACACTCATTGCACCTTGTGTTTCTGATAGCGAACGTCGTCGCCTTCGGCCGTGTCGACCACCGACCAGCCAAGCCGTTGGTAAAAGCCATTAGCCCGAATGTGATCTCGCCCATCGGTGATCAGGAACAGCGTGTCGTGGCGTTCGAACAGCGCCGCCTCGGCCACCGCCATCAATTGGCGACCCAACCCGAGGTTCTCGTGAGAGGGCAGCACAAACAGGGCGAACACCTCGCCTTCGGCTACATCCACCATTGAAAACGCCACAGGCGTGCCGTCCACTTCGGCGAGCCACACACAGGGCGCTTCATGCATGCTCTCGGCGACCACCTGCGGGGTAATGCCCAGCTCAGCCATCTGCTCGCGGCTTAGATGGTTCTGCACCACTGCGGTGCGAATATCGAAAATCGCATTAATGTCATCCGGGGTTGCCAACCGTAAAACCGTAGCCATGTGCACCGCCTCCCAATGAGACGCTCAATTGTATGTAAATTGAAACACATCGATTGTGGTGGATTTGTAAAACACGCACCCGGTTTGCGCGTCAATCCTGCTCACGCCGCCTGAACTGCCCCGGCGCCAGCCCGTGGGCCTTGCGAAAACACCGGGAAAAATACGCCTCGTCGGTAAATCCGCAACGGTGCGCAATCGCGCCGATCATCTGCGGGCTGTTGAGCAGCAGCGTGCGCGCCAGTTGCATGCGCCGGTCGAGCACCAGTTGGGAGAAGGGTTTACCGGTTTCCTTGCGCAGCAAGTGGGTCAGGTAATTGGGCGACAGGAACGCAGCCGCCGCGGCATCGGTCAGGTTCAGCGATGGCTCGTGCAAATGCTCACGAATGTAGCCCTGCACACGGGCCAGTGCGTCCTTTCGGCCACGCCGGGTGGCGTTGTTGGCGGCGAACGCCTGGAGCGGTTCGGCGTACTGTTGGCACACCAGCCCGATCAGCTGGAACAGGTAACCCTTGAGCCGCTCTCGCGCGCCGAAGCTGCGGTGGGCGTCCAGGGTGCGCATGTGTTCGAGCCAGGTTTTGACTTCCTCGAATGCCGCGTCTTCAAGAATGAAGTCCAGCTGTTCCTGGAAGCGGAACGGCGACAGCTCCGGGGCCTGGCTGATGGGGATGTCTTCGAGGTCCAGCGGATCGCAGGTCAGTTGCGGCAGGAAAAAGCCCTGGCTGAAATTGATCAGCATGAAGTCGCCGTCTTCGGGATGGGGAATCACATGCAGGCGATGGGGCAGGATAAAGGCCAGGGCCTTTTTCGGGAACGGGCGCACCGCACCGCCGATGTGCTGCACGGTGTCGCCGCCCAGGTTGATCTGGATCTGGAAGTATTCGTGGCGATGGGGACTGGTCAGCGCCGCCCTGCCCCGCTTGTCGCGGATGTAGAAGTCGGAGCGGTCGCTGCGTTGTTCCATGCCATAGGTGGTGATGCGGGTGCCTGGCATACGTATTTCCCGGAGAGCCTGGGCACCACTGTAGCGTCAACCCTGGCTGAGGGTGAAGCTCAGCTCGGCCAGGCCGTCGATCCCGGCGGTCACCACATCGCCCGGTTGCAAGGCGCCAACGCCCGCCGGGGTGCCGGTGAAGATCAGGTCGCCGGCTTTCAGCGCCACGGATTTGGACGCATGGCTGATCACCTCGCTGACCGACCAGATCTGGTCTGCCAGATCGCCCACTTGACGTTGCTCGCCATTGACCTTGAGCCAGATACGCCCGCTGCCCGGATGGCCGACGGCGCTCACCGGCTGCAACGCAGTGCAGGGTGCCGATTCATCGAAGGCCTTGGCCCATTCCCACGGCCGCGACAGCTTTTTCGCCTGGGCCTGGAGGTCGCGGCGGGTCAGGTCAATGCCCAAGCCGTAACCCCAGATATGCGCGAAGGCCTCTTCCGGGGCAATGTCCACGCCGCCTTTGCCGATGGCCACCACCAACTCGACCTCGTGATGCAGGTCGGCGGTCAATGGTGGATAGGCGATCACGCCCTCGGCAGGCACCACGGCATCCGCCGGTTTCATGAAAAAGAACGGCGGCTCGCGGTCGGGGTCGTGGCCCATTTCGCGGGCATGTTCGCTGTAGTTGCGCCCGACGCAGAACACCCGGCGCAGCGGGAAGCGAGCGTCGTCGCCGTGGATGGCGAGGGATGGAATTTCGTTGGGAGTGATGACGTAGCGGGTCATGGCATGTGCCTCTTCGGTTACCTGGGGCCAGTATGCGGACTGGCCTCAGGGCGAAGTTGGACAGGCTTACGCAGATTTTGTACTGGGCGGTGCATCGGTCACTTTGCCGAGCGAACCCAACACTGCTAGCCTCATCGCGGTTTCAACCACTGATCCCGCAGAAAGGACTCTGATGAACATCATTCGCGCCGTCGCCCTCTTCGCCGCCTCATTGTTCTCGATGAACACTTCAGCAAAGGCCCCGCTCCCGGGATTCCAGTTGCCCAAGGCAGATTCGGAATATGACGAGAAGGTGTTGGCGGATATCAAGAAGATCGGCTGGCACCATGTGCACGTGCGGGCCGAAGACGGTGACCCGTCGTTCGCCTACTCCCTGGGGTTCTACGCCAACTTCGGCCAACCGGAAATCATCGTATTCGGGCTGCCCCCGCAGATTGCCCAGCAGTTGCTGAACATCGCCGCGATCCGCTTTGCCGGTGCAAAAGCCGCCTATGAAACCTACAAGCCCTATGACGATATTGCCGAAGGCATGCGCATCGCCTTCATTCCTGTAGACCGCCGGCACTACCGCGAGTACCTCGGTTATGCCGGCTGGTTCTACGCCTCGATCAAAGCTGATTTCCCTGCGCTGCAAATGGTCTGGCCGGACAAACAAGGGCGCTTTCCGTGGGAGCCCAACTACGACCAGTCGTTCTCAAGGTTCCAATTACTGCTGGATAAATAGGGGTTATTTACGCGCCAGCTTGTAGTGCAAACAGTCCTGATAAAAACTCTGGCGAATCACCTCGGGCTTGACCCGCGAGCGGCTGTCGTAGGTCTGCTCGGTGATGCCCATGGCCATCATGTGCATCCAGGGTTTCTTGAACTGGTAGGTCTTGAGCTTCTGGCGCGCGGCGTACAGCGAGACGCCCGACAGCTTCAATTCCTGGGCCCGGGCGGCGGTGCCCGCGCCCCAGCTGCACATGTACTTGTCGTTGTCCCGCAGCTCCCGTGCCTCAACCGAAACCGCCCCACCCGCCATTGCGCAGGCGATCAGCATGATTCCAACATTGCGCATTTGCATCCCGCCTAACCACCTGAAAATAAAAGTGATTTTGGCGAGAATTTTGTTACAAAGGGGCCAGCAAATTGCCTTCTCGATGATTTTTCCGGCAGGTAACAGAGCCAGGAAGCCACGCATGCATTAAGGCCTTTTGCCACTATTTGTTGCCGATAGGCCAGCGTCTGACGATAATCCCCGCGCTCTCCCACACTCACGCAAGGAAACGCCGTGAAAAAGCTTCTACTGTTGACCCCATTGCTCGCGCTGCTGTTGCAAGGTTGCGGCGTCACCATGACGCAATACGAGCCGAACTTCGATAACGTCCAGGTCCTCAAGCAAGCAGCGCCGCTGCAACCCGTCAGCAATGCCCAGGTGACGGCCGCATCGGGCGAAGGCTCGTTGTCCGTACGTGCCAACCCGATCCGCTCGCCCAGTGGCAGCATCCCGGCGCATATCCAGGCTGCGATCACCCAGGAACTGCAACTCGCAGGCCTGCTGAACCCGCAAGCAGAACGACATCTGCAAGTGTTGGTGGTGAAGAATTCGCTGTCGGCAGGCATGGGCTCCGGCAACGGCACGCTGGCCGCGCGGTTTACGCTGCTCAAGGGCAATGACGTGGTGTACGACGCGACCAAGGAAGTGAATCACACCTGGCCCAGTTCGTTCTTCGGGTTCATTGCGATCCCGAATGCCGCCAACGCCTACAACCCGATGGTGCGAGATTTGCTCAAGTCGTTGTACAGCGACCCGCTGTTCATCAAAGCGCTTAAGTAAGCGCCCAGCTTGCGAGGGCGGGTCACCCTGCCCTCGCAGCTGTTTCAGCTTACGTTGTGCAACGTGTCACGCCCGTGGCACGCCGGCATCCAGTGCCGAGTACTTCAGGTTATTGCCGTCGACCATTTGCTTGAGCAAGGCATTGACCTGGCGGGTGAAGGTATCGGTCACCGCCTCTTTCGGCGTGTTGGCCATCAGCGGGATAAACCAGATGCCCATCCAGGTATTGATCGAGTCGTGGTTGGTGCCGGTGCTCAGCGCCTGGCCCTGTGCATCCACCGACTCCAGCTTCATGGTGTACTGATCAGTACCCAGCGCCGGGATGATGGTGAAGGTAAAGCCGCTGATAAACGCCAGCACCATTTGGCCGCCACCCGGTGGATGGTTGTAGACCTTCAGGCGCAGGCTGTAATCGCCGGGCTGCTTCTGGAATTCATCCAGGGTCACACGACCAAACAGGCCGGAGTCGGTCAGGACTTTTTGCAGTTGTGGCTTGAGCATGTCCCGCGCTTGTGGAACTTCGGCAGCGGCGGCGTTTGTCGGCTCGCCCTGGTAGAACTTGAAGTCTACGTAGACGTTCGGTTTGTTGGCGTAGCTGGCCTTCGATGGCAGCGTGACAGGTGCTACTTCGTCCTTCGTGAAGCTGGCGCAGCCACCCATCGACAACGTGATCAGGGCCAACCCCAGCATTTTTCCAATGTGCATTACGGCTTCCTTAGTGAATGGAGCGTCTCCATGGCCGGAGTTGCTGGGGCGGATGATAAAGAGTGGGGCGCAATGTTAAAAGGCCATCTTCCATAAAATACTGACGATCACTGTAGGAGCGAGCTTGCTCGCGAAAATCGTTAACGATAACGCAGCGTGCCTGGCTTAGCGCGCTGCTCTCAGGTTCTTCGCGAGCAAGCTCGCTCCTACAGTAGATGGGTGTTTACCACTGGTAGGTCGCGCTGGCCTGCACGGTGCGCTGTGAGCCATACCAGCACCACGAGTAGGAATAGCAGGACGCGACGTACTCTTTATTCGCCAGGTTGGTGGCGTTCACCGCCAGGCGCAGGTTGTCACCCTGGCGATTGATGTGCGGGATGTCGTAGTGCACCGCTGCATCGAACAAGGTGTAACCCGGCACCTTCAAGGTGTTGGCGGTATCGCCCCATGACGAACCGACATACCGCGCACCGGCCCCCACGCCGAAGCCCTTCAGCGTGCCGTCATGCAGGGTGTAATCCGCCCAGGCCGACGCGGTATGACGTGGTACGGCGTAGGTAGTAGTACCTTCGGCAGCCACAGCCGGACCGACACCGATGTCACTGATGGGCGCATAACGCACGGTGTTGTTGGACTTGCTGATGCGGTTATCCAGGTAGGCGTAGGCCGCGGTGATATCCAGGTTGTCGTTCAGGCTGGCCTTGCCTTCGAGCTCAAACCCACGGGATTGCACTTCACCGTCCTGGATCTGGCAGCGCGAGCCGTTGCACAGGTGGGAAGCGTCCGGATCCAGTGTCGGCACGTTGGTCTGGCGCAGGTCGAAAATGGCGGCGGTGATAAAGCTGTTGCTGCCCGGCGGTTGGTACTTGATGCCGATTTCGGTCTGCTTGCCTTCAGTCGGCTGGAACGTCGAGCCGCCATAGCCCGTGCCGGATTGCGGCTGGAAGGATTCCGAATAGCTGACATACGGCGCCAAGCCATTATCGAACAGGTAGACCAGGCCCAAGCGGCCCGTAAAGGCTTTGCTGTCCTGGCTGGATTTGGTCTTCTTCTGGGTCGTCATGGCCAAGGTGCTGTTGTCGGTGCTGGCCCAGTCATAACGCCCGCCCATCAACAACACCCACTTGTCCCACTTCATCTGCTCTTGCAGGTACACGCCAGTCTGCTCGCTGCGCGAGGTGGCGTCGCTGGTGTAGGCCGGTACCGGCACGGCCGCGCCGTAGACCGGGTCGAAAATATCCAGCGTAGGACCTGCTGTGTACACGCCGCTGCCCGACTTGGTGTCGGTGCTGGTGTTCTGGTAATCGGCGCCCATCAGCACGGTGTGCTGCAACGGGCCGGTGTCGAATTTGGCCTGCAACTGGTTGTCGAGGGCATAGGCGTCAATGTTCACGTCGCTGGCGATAGTCGAGCGCCGGATGGTGCGGTAATCGCTCTCCAGGTAGTTGCTATAGAGGCTGCGGTACTGCCCTTCGCTGCGCAGGTAGCGCGCGTTCTGGCGCACGGTCCAGACATCGTTGAAGTGATGTTCGAAGGCGTAGCCGATGGAGTAATACTCGCGGTCACTCTTCTCGAAGCTTTTCTCGCCGTCGTAGAAATCCACGTCGATCTTGCGCCCGGTGGGGCTGTGCAACACCGAGCCCCAGGCCGGCATCGAACCGTAGGACGCGCCCTTGGGGTCCTTCTGGAAATGTCCGAGCAAGGTCAGCGAAGTACTGTCGTCCGGGCGCCAGGTGAAGGCCGTAGACAGGGATTGGCGACGGGTTTCGGTGTGCTCGATCTGGCCGTCGGCATCGTCGAACAGGCCGGCGACACGGTAGGAATACACGCCTTGATCGTCCAGCGGGCCGCTCAGGTCAAAGCTGGTGCGCTTCTTGTTGAAGGTGCCGTACTCGACGCCGACTTCATGGAACGGCGTGTCCAGCGGGCGCTTGCTGACCATGTTGATCACACCACTGGGTGTGCCCTGCCCGTACAGCACCGACGCCGGCCCGCGCAGCACTTCGACGCGCTCCAGGTCAAAGGCGTCTTTTTGCGGCAAGGCATCCCGGCTCGAAGGCATGCGCAGGCCGTCGAGGTAGGTCGCCGGGGCGAAGCCACGGATGGTCAACTGGTCGAGGCGTGAGGCGGTGGAACCTCGGGTTTCCGGGATCACGGCGGCGCTGTAGCGCAGGATCTGGTTGAGGCTCTCGGCGTTCTGCGCGCGCATCTGGTCTTTGGTGACCACGGAGATCGACTGCGGGGTTTCGATCAGCGCGGTGTCGGTCTTGGTGCCCGACAGGCTGCGGGTGGCCACATAGCCAGACACCGGGCCGGTGGGGCTTTCCGATTGGTACGCACCGCTGATGGTGGTGGCCTGCAGTTCCATGGCGCCGTCGGTTTGCGGGATGGCTTCGAGGCGGTAGCGGTCGTCGGCGATCTTCAGGGCTTGCAAGCCGCTGCCAGCCAACAATTGGGCCAGGGCGGCGTCGGTGCTGTACTGCCCGTTCAGGCCATTGCTGCGTTTGCCGCGAGTCAGGCTCGAATCAAAGGCCAATACCAGGCCCGCCTGCTCGGCGAGGCTGTTGAGGGCCTGGCTCAGGTCACCGGCCGGAATGGAAAACGCGGCGCTTTCAGCCGCGAAGGACGCTTGAACGGTCAGCAGGGGTAAGGCGGCAAAAGCCATCGCCACTGAAAGGGCCAGTGGCTTTAAGGGACGAGCAAGGCGCGACATGAGAAGTCCTGGGAAATGGGGGTTCTATTAGTCATGACGGCCATGTCGGAAAATCGGGTATGAATGAGAGCAGTTTTTATTCAGACTTTTTACCGGGGCTTGATAACCACCACCAAATCGGTGAAGTACTCCACCTTGATCGGCAAGTTATCCGCCAGTGAAGCCAGGGCCGCGCCGGTGTCGTCGAGCTTGAACACCCCCGACACGCGCATCCCTTGCAGCGCCTGCGGATCAAAGCGCACCAGCCCGTGCCGATAACCGGCGAGGGTTTGCAGCACCTCGCTCAGGGGTTGGTCGTCGACCTTGAGCAGGCCGCGGGTCCAAGCGTCCGGGTCGGCATTGCCGATGGGTTGCGGGTTGCTGGCGTGTCCGTCCTTGAGTATGGACTTCTGCCCTGCCGGCACTTTCACGTCGCCTGCGCGGGTGCCTTTGACGGCCACGGTGGACTCGATCACGGTGACTACGGTCGAGCCGTCCTCGGCTTTGCGCACCAGGAACCGCGTGCCCAACGCCGTGGCCGTGCCCTGGTCGGTATGCACCACGAACGGCCGTTGCGCGTCCTTGGCCACCTCGACCCACATCTCGCCCTGCAACAGTTCGATCACCCGTTGGTGGCCGTCGAACTTCACGTCCAGGGCCGAGTTGCTGTTGAGCTGCACCTGGCTGCCGTCGGTCAGTGCCACCTGACGCCGTTCGCCGATGCTGGTGCGCTGGTCGGCCATCCACACCGGCATCCGCTCAATTCCCGCCCAGCCGCACAGCAACACACCCAACAGCGCGACGGCCTGAGTACCACGGGCGGCAAACCTTGGTTTTTGCGGGGCAAACGCGCGGTTCAGGGCAAGGCGCGCCGGGGCGGCGGGCAATGCGTCGAGGCTGCCCCACAGGCTGCGCATGCGCTCGATGGCGACGGCATGCCGTGGGTCGGCCTGGCACCAAGCATCGAATGCGGCGCGGTCGGCCTCGGTCACGTGATCGTCGTGCAACAACGTCAGCCAGCGGGCGGCTTCACTGATGATCTGCTCGGAACTCACGACAGCGGGTCCGCCCCGTGCAGGGTGTGATAGCAGTGCACCAGTGCGCTGGAGATGTAGTTCTTCACGGTGCTGGGGGACACCTGCAGGTGTGCGGCGATTTCGCTGTAGGTCAGCCCGTCGAGGCGGCTGAGCAGGAAGGCTTCGCGGGCCTTGGCGGGCAAGCCGGTGAGCATCTCGGCGATTCGTTCCAGGGCCTGGAGTGCCACATGAATTGCCGCCGGATCCGGCATGCCGGCGTCTTCGCTTTGAATCGCCAGGGCTTCCATGTAGGCCTTCTCGATACGCCGCCGACGCGCGCCGTCAATCATCAAGCGCCCGGCCGTCGTCGCCAGGAAAGCCCTTGGTTCCTTGATGGTATGGGGTTCGGCCAGTAGCAGAATGCGGATAAATGCGTCGTGGGCCAGGTCGGCGGCATGTTGTGAGCAGCCGAGTTTCTTGCGCAGCCAACCGTGCAACCAGGAATGGTGGTCGCTGTAGAGGGTGGCGATGGTCTGCTGGCGACGGGCTATATCACCCTCAGCTACAGGAAAGTCATGCATGCGCAAAAATTTCTCAAACAAGAAAGATTACCAATTGCGCGAACGATGACAGTAAAACGGAGGGGGAGCAAGAGGCTCACCGATCGAAGCCATCATGGGTGATGGGTGGTGAGCGGGATGCAGGTAGATAACAACTACCTTTTAACAGACGTACTAACACTTCATTTAGTTAGAACAAGCAATAGTCGACAGGCACTTGCGACCTGCCAACTTAATGGACGCATGACAATTAAGAACGGGGGTGTAGCGTGTGGCGGTTACTTACAGCCAATCCGCTGCGGCAGTTGTCCTTGTTTCGATTTAAGTGCAGTTTGTACCGCCTGTGGCAACTCACTCCAGAATGTCAGCCCGGAACGCTGTTCAATCTGTTCGACCGTCGCGCGATAGTCACAGAAGTTAGCCCCCTTGGGCGCTTCCTGATTCATGATGAACGAGGCATAAAGTCCGTCTTGGGGCGACTTGCCGACAGAAACAATCTTCCAGTAGCCACTGGGGATCGTGTGGACTTTATTGGTCCCCGGCAAGGTGCCGATGAATTTCTCATACAGCGGGCCGGTCATCACGTACACCTCGTCCACTGCGGCGTCCTGGCTCAGGGTGCGCTCCTGATCCTCCAGGCGTGCCCACGGGCCCTGGTTCAAATCAGCCTTTTGCGGGGTGATATTCGACAGGTAATTGAGGGTCTGCCAATCGGAGACGCCGGCCATCGACGCCAGGTTTGCCTGGTGCCCACGATCGACCTTCAGCGCCACGTTGGCGCCGTTGTAGTCAACAGGATCAAGGGTTTCACCCGCCGGAATGTCCGGATCGGTGTGCCAATTACGCGGGCGCCCGCTGGCCGGTGTGGACTTGGTGATCCGGTAGGCCACCCAGTTGGCGAACTTGGTCGATGCATTGTTGTTGAGGGTGTAGGCCTGGCGATTCAATGTCAGCGGTCCA
Organism: Pseudomonas sp. SED1; assembly: GCF_034044025.1. Classification (NCBI taxonomy): domain Bacteria; kingdom Pseudomonadati; phylum Pseudomonadota; class Gammaproteobacteria; order Pseudomonadales; family Pseudomonadaceae; genus Pseudomonas; species Pseudomonas sp. SED1. The sequence goes on along the minus strand of NZ_JAXCIS010000142.1, from coordinate 102,966 downwards.
CCGCCGGAGGGGCAACCCTGGGAACAATTATCGACCGTGACGGCCTGCTCGAGCGGCGCCTGTACGGCGCGCTCCGGTGCCTGTGTAGGCTGGGTGCTGATACAGCCTGCCATCAGCGGCACCCACAACAACGCCAGGTATTTGAACGGTGCTTTCCTTTGCATGGTAATACTCCATTTACAACAGATTAATTAAGCTTAAAGGGATAAAACGGACGCAATTGATCCCGATAGATTAAATAACAACACTATCAAGTCGATTGCTGGCAGTTATCCGGTGAATACTGTGCAGTGCTGGATAACTGTTTTTTTGCGGGTACGGCGACATTCCATGTGCGTACTCGCTTAAGTGCCCGCACCCGTGGCGCAAGGAACTAACTGCTTATGAAAAAGCATCTTTCATTTGAGCAGGCTTTATCTTATACACGTAATTGTTACAAAAAAACCAGAGATAAAATCAAAAAAACGCACGTTAAATCGATCCGTTAAGTGGATTGTGTTTTATGTAGGAGCGAGCTTGCTCGCGAAGGACCTCAACGATAACGCTGGCATCCTGAATGAACGCGGTGTCTTTGCGTTTTTCGCGAGCAAGCTCGCTCCTACAGTGGCGTTGCTCGGCTTAACGCCAGCTCCAGGACACCCCGGTGTAAACGCCCATGCCATCCCCCGGCGTCGACCGCGCAACGTCCAGCCCTTTGTCGTCATAACCCGGCGTGATCGTGTTGGCGTAGCGCTGGTTGGTCAGGTTGCGCAGGTCGACCCAGGCTTGCCAGTCGTGCTTCGGCGCGTCATACCCGACCGTCGCACCGAGCAGCGTGTAGGCCGCCGCGTAGTAGGAATTGGCGTAGTCCACCGCGACCCGCGACGAGTGCTCGCCATTGAGGCTGGTGTAGAAACCGCTCGGATGGCTGTAGCGCAACTGCGCCTGATAGTAGTGCTTGGGGATGCCGGGCAAGGTGTTGTCGCCGAAGCGGTCGTCGTTGCGGTAATGGAAGTCGCTGTAGGTGTAGGCCTGGCGCAGGGCTAACTGGCCGGTGCGGCCGCCATCCCACAGCGGGCTGATCAGGCTCAGTTCCACGCCTTGGTGCACCGTGGGGCTGGCGTTGGACTCGGCGATGATTGCAGAGGTGGTGGAGGTCGCGGCTTGAGTTTCGACGCTGAGCAGTTCGTGGCGCACCTCGGAACGGTACAGCGCCAGGTCCCATTGGCCGAACCACTCTTCACCGCGACCGCCGATTTCCAGGGTGGTTGCGGTCTGGTTTTTCAGCTTTACGCCTTCGCGCTGCAACCCGCTCGCCGGGCCGCTGTCGGCCGGGAAGTACTTGTTTGAGCCCCAGATCATCGACCATGCATGAGGCGGCTCAACCGAGCGGCTCAGGTTGCCATACACCTGCAGTTGCGGGCTGAAGTCATAACGCAAGCCAACCCGTGGCGCGTAATCCCAATCGTGCTGGCTGACCGGCGTGTGGGTTTGCGGATAGCTGACTTCGGTTTCACGGCGGGTGTAGATCGCCGCCAGCCCGGTGGTCAGCCAAAGGTCCGGTACCAGTTCCAGGTCGTTGCCGATATGCAGCACGGTGTCGGAACCCAGGTAGCTGTAGTCGCGGGTCTTGGTGCCGGGTGCATAAATGGCGGTATTGCCGGTCGGGATCCGTACGAATTCCGAGCCGCCGTTATTTGGCATCGCCTGAGTCGTGCGCAAACCGATAGTGGTCTTGCTGTCGCGCCCGAACAACGTGTCCTGGCGGATGTAGTTCACGGTGCCGCTGACGTCGGTGTAGGCGACCTTGAGACGGTTGGTGCCTTCGCGCAGGTCCATCGGGTAGTCGTGATACGCCAGCCCGACCTCGACCCGGGCGTTGTCGTCCAGGTGCAGGGTGGTTTTGTTGGCAATCCAGGTCGAGCCCGGTTGCAGGCGCTTGGAGTCCCGCGCCACGTTGAGGCTGGCGGCGGCGCGTGGGTCATGGCTGATCTGGTCACGGGTCAGCTTGCCGGGGGAATCGTTGTCGGTTTCGCGGTAGCGGAAGTAGAAGCGGGTTTCCAGGTCAGGGTTGAAGCGGTAGCCAAAGTTGGCAGCCATGCCTTTGCCGCTGCCGGAGCTGTGGTCCTGGAAGCCGTCGTAGTGCGAATCGGTGAGGCTGATGTAGTAGTCGGCATCCCCCAGCACCTGCCCCGAACTGATTTCCCGTTGGGCGTAGCCATGGCTGCCAGCTTCGTAGCGCACTTGCAGCTTGGGGGCGTCGTAGCCGGTGTGGGTGACGTAGTTGACCGCACCACCGAGGGCCAATGCGCCCTGGTCAAAACCATTGGCGCCGCGCAGCACTTCAACGCGGCTGAGCCACAACGGGTCCTTGAGTTCGTAGGGCGTGCCGCCCGGGCCGGTCAGCGGCAGACCGTCGAAGGTTTCGTACAGGCCGGACGCGTGGGCGCCGGGGCCACGGTTGATGCCCGAGCCACGGATGGAAAGCTTCACCCCTTCGTTGTTCGCGGCCTTGGCGTACACGCCGGCCTGGTACTTGAACACGTCCTCGTTGGTGCTCACTCGCCCTTGCTCGACGCTGCCCATGTCGATGTAGTTGGTGGCGCCGGGCACGCTCTTGAGCTGGACCTGGGCCAGTTCATCAGCGCTGAGTTCGGCGCTGCTGACCTCGACGGGTGACAGTTGCAGCGTGTCTTGGGCCTGGGTGACCGGGCTGAAGCTAAGAGCGGCGCCAAAACCCAGCAAGGGCCAGGCTTTTCGGGCGGTGAACGGAAACGCGGGGGGCATGAGGGTAAATCCTTGGAATTCGTTTTTGCGACGGACTCGGCCCGGCACAAGGTCTGTGGTGGGAAGCCTGTGAAGCCCGGCGGGTCACCACTGATGGACGTACAGGCGCCAATCGGCGTTAAGTCCAAAATCGAATTACCAAATGCAAACTCAGTATTTATGGAAATAAGCAGCAAGGATTAATGTAGGGCCATTGAGTCCCCAGAGATTTACGTCATGCAAACATCCGCCACCGTCATCGATTTCACCCTCCACCGCAAACGCCGCCAGGCACGCGCAGCGGCTGAACTGATGTGGGCGATGTACGCGGCGCGGGCCGGGGTCGCGGTGTTTACCGCACACGTCACCACCTCCAGCGATACCCGCCGGGCGTGAGGCAATGAATTTCCTGCACGCGCTTCCCGAAGTGCCCGACCTCCCCTCCAAACCCAAGGATTGCAACAGCGGCGACGACGACGCCATCGGCCAGTGCGTCGCGCAGAACCTGCAACGCCTGCGCAGTAAACGCTACCTGTCGCTGGACGCCCTGGCGCGCAACTGCGGCGTAAGTCGGGCGATGCTGGCGCAGATTGAATCCGGGCGCAGCGTGCCGTCGATCAAGGTGCTGTGCAAGATTGCCAAGGGCTTGAAAGTCTCGGTGGCGGCCTTCCTGGAAAACCGTGCGTTCGAAGGGGTCGAACTGCTGCCGGCACAACAGAGCAAACGCTTGGTGAGTGCCGACGGCAGCTTCATCAGCCGTGCGCTGTTTCCCTACGATATGGCGCGCCAGTCAGAGTTCTACGAGATCCGCTTGAAGGCACTTGGCGAAGAAGTTTCTGAAGGTCACGGGCCGGGAATCCAGGAAAACCTGGTGGTGGCCCAGGGCGTGCTGGAAGTCAGCGTCAACGAGGAACGCTACCTGCTGTCCACCGGTGACTCGATCCTGTTCTACGCCGACCAGCCCCACCGCTATCGAAACCCGGCGGACAGTGAGGCGGTGGCGTTCCTGGTGATCACTTATCCGGAGCGCCTGGACTGAAACGCAAAAAAACCCGGCACTCGCCGGGGCTTTCTGGTTTCACGCCAAACGAATCAGCAGGTGCAGCACATCATCGGCATGCCGTTGCAGCTCATCATCATCGGCATGGCGCAGTCGCTCATCATCTTCATCATCAGCATGCAGCAGTTGTTCATCATGTCCATGCTCATGCCTGGCATCGGCATCATCTTGCAGGTCATGCAGTCGGCTTCCATCTTGCATTCCATGACGCACTTCATCATCGGCATAGGCATGCCCATCGGCATCATCATCGGCATGTTCATGGTCGACATGCTGTTCATCATCGCCATGCCGTCTTGCGACATGCACATCATCGACATGTTGGCGCACTGCATCATCATCGGCATGCCGCAGTTCATCATCATCGCCATCATTTCGGCGTTGTTCTTGAACATCGCCATGTCCATGCCAGCGGCCGGCTTCATGGTGCACATCATGGCCTCGTCGGTCATCGTGCAGGTCATGGTGGCCATCATCATCGGCATGCCCATCATCGGCATCATAGGCATCGCGTTGTTCATTGGCATCTGCATGGCGTTCATCATGTTCGAAACTCCGTAATCGACAGGAAATGAGTAAGTTCTGGGGCCGATTCTAGAGATGCGGCGCAACGGCGCAAGGCGCTGGCCCAGCAGCAGAAATGGACGTTGCATGGGGGTTTATCGGAGCGAGACAGCCGACAATTCCGTGATGACAGACTTTATGCTGCGATCACGCCGACCCGCTCCGTTATCAGGGCCGAACCGGCGTGATGGATATGCGATTGGGGAATGGGCTCCAATCATAAGGAAATAAACGATCTAACCAGCGTGAAAATACCGGTTTTCCGGACGCGGCAGTCCGAGGTTTTCCCGCAGGGTAGAGCCTTCGTACTCCCGCCGGAAGATCCCGCGCCCCTGTAATTCAGGCACCACTTTGGCGACAAAATCATCAAGCCCGCCCGGCAGCCACGGGAACATGATGTTGAAGCCATCGCTGCCCTCTTCTTCCAGCCACTGCTGCATCTCGTCGGCAATGCTGTGGGCCGTGCCGACAAACGACAAGCCGGCATACCCGCCAAGGCGTTGGGCCAATTGGCGCACCGTCAACTGCTCGCGGTCAGCCAGCGCCAGTACTCGTTCGCGGGAGCTTTGGCTGGCGTTGGTTTGGGGAATCGCCGGGAGGTATTGGTCGGGATCAAACTTGGTCGCGTCGGTACCCAGCGCTATCGACAGCGAGGCAATCGCGCTTTCGTAATGCACCAGGCTGTCGAGGTGTGCACGAATCCGCCGCGCGTCTTCCAGCGTATCGCCGACCACCACAAACGCCCCGGGCAAAATCTTCAGGTGGTCGGGATGCCGACCGACCGCCAGCATCCGGCGTTTGATATCGGCATAGAATTTACGCCCCTCCTCCAACGTGCCCGGCGCGACAAAAATCACCTCGGCGGTTTCCGCCGCCAGTTGACGCCCGGGCTCCGAGGCACCGGCCTGCACGATCACCGGCCAGCCCTGCACCGGCCGCGCAATATGCAGCGGGCCACGCACGTTAAGGTAGCGGCCTTGATGATTGAGGGTGTGCAGTTTGTCCGGGTCGAAGTACACGCCACTGTCGGCATCGCGGATGAAGGCGTCATCGGCCCAACTGTCCCAGAGCCCGGTGACCACATCGTAGAACTCCCGCGCACGGGCGTAGCGCTCGTCGTGATCGTAGGCCTGTTCCAGGCCAAAATTCTGCGCGGCATCCGGGTTGGCCGTGGTGACAATGTTCCAGCCGGCGCGACCATTGCTCAAGTGATCCAGGGATGCGAAGCGACGGGCGATGTGGAACGGTTCGTCGTAGGTGGTCGAGGCCGTGGCCACCAGGCCGATGTGCTCGGTGGCCTGGCTGAGGGCCGACAACAAGGTGAACGGTTCGAATGACGTGGCGGTGTGGCTGCGCTTCAACGCGTCGATGGGCATGTTAAGCAAGGCCAGGTGGTCGGCCATGAAGAAGGCATCAAAACGCGCCTTCTCCAGGGTTTGGGCAAACTGCTTGAGGTGCGTGAAGTTGAAGTTGGCGTCACGGTAAGCGCCGGGATAGCGCCAGGCGCCGGTGTGGATGCTGACCGGGCGCATGAACGCGCCCAGTTTCAGTTGGCGTGGAGTGGTCATGGAAAGCCCCTGATCGAGAGGGGCCCAGCATCGGATGCGCGAACGGCGTCTGTCTAATAACGAAAGGATCTGGCTTATGCCTGCGCGGAGCGGCTGTTGTAGTCCGCCAAAAACGCTTCGGAGGCCACATGGTCTGCCATGCCGCGCAACTGCGCCGCCGAATCATGCCCCAGCACCTCCTCCACCCGGTTGTTGGCAGACGCCCAGAACACCAACGCCTCATTGAACAGCGCTTCGCCCTTGGGCGTGAGCACACAGCGTTTGGTGCGCTTGTCCAACGCGTCCGGACGTAGCTCGACAATCCCGTCGCGCACCAGCGGCTTCATGGCATGGGTCAACGCCGACATCAGGATCGCCAGGCGTCCGGCCAGCTCCTGCAACGTCGGGCCCCCATGTTCATCGACCGCCGCCAGCCGGGTGATTTCACCCAGCAAGCCGACCTGTGTGGCCTTCAGGCCAATCGGTGCCAGTGCTTCGTCATACAGCTGCCCCAGCCGCCTGGCGGCGCGGCGCAGTGCGTTGTTGGTGCACGCCACGTCCCCCAGCAGATTCAAAAGGTCGGCGCGAGCATCAGGCTTGTCAGTCTTCTCAGTTGGCATTTTCAGCTCCTCTATGCCCCTAGAATGATTGAGTACTAAACCATTGACAAGGACAAACGCCAAGCCTATAACTTGAGCCCTCAACAATATTGGTTGAGTACTCATCTATTGGAGCCGTTCATGTCGACCCCCGCTTCCACAAAAATTGCCCTCATCACTGGCGCGTCTTCCGGTATTGGCGCTGTGTATGCCGACCGATTGGCCGCTCGCGGCTACGATTTGATATTGGTCGCCCGTCGCGAAGACCGCCTCAAAGCCCTGGCGGCGAAGATCACTCAAGCCCACGGGCGGCAGGTCCAGACCCTCGGTGCCGACCTGGTTAACCCCGCCGACCTCGCCCGTGTCGAAAGCCTGCTCGCCAGCAACCCGGCAATCCACGTGCTAGTGAATAACGCTGGCCTGGCGCGCCTGCACCCGCTGGCTCAATCCTCGGTCGAGGACTCCATGACCCAGATCGCCTTGAACATCACCGCCCTCACCCGCCTGACCCACGCGGCGTTGCCGGGCATGCTCGTGCGCAATGAAGGTGTGATCATCAACGTGGCGTCGGTGTTGGCCGTGCACTCGCTGCCTGTCAGCTCCGTGTACAGCGGCACCAAGAGCTATGTCCTGGCGTTCAGCCGTGGCTTGCAATCGGAACTGGCGGAAACCGGGGTGAAGGTGCAGATCGTGTTGCCGGGGTCTACCGCTACCGAGATCTGGGACGAGTCGGGCATTCCGCTTTCCGCCCTGCAACAAGAGTCGATCATGACCACCGAACATCTGGTGGACGCGGCGTTGGCCGGGCTTGACCAGGGTGAGACGATCACCTGGCCGTCGGTGGCCGATGGTTCGTTGTGGGATACCTATGACGCGGCGCGGGGTGCGTTGTTTGCGGCAACGCAGACGGGTAAGCCGGCACCTCGGTACGAGATTGTCTGAGGCGCCCGTTGGTTTTATTGAATACCGATGGAAAACCGCCGCACAGTCTGCTCCTCACGGGGCAGGCTGATGTCGCCTTCGTAGGTGCACTCGCGGCCGGTGCAGCTGTTTTCCACGGTCACCGGCGCAACGCTTTTGACCGGGAAGCGCGGCTTGGGCTCAGCCTGGGGCGTTAGAGGTACGGCGCTGAGGACCGGCGCCTCGTAGGTCAGGTCCAGGTTGGACGCCTGGGCCGGGGTGGCCAGAGCGGCGAGCAGTGCGCTCGCCATGACAGTCCTTGTAAACAACATCGAGATCTTTCCGGGCAGCAAAAAATGAAGGGCCGATGATAAACCCTGGAGCCGCCGGATTGAAGTCAGGGCGTCTGGACGGCGGGTTCCAGCACCAGTACGTTGGCGGGGCCCGCACGGAATGTCGGGTTGTGCTTGGCGGCTTCCAGCATGTGAGGGGCCGCGTGGTGATCCTTGAGCGCCGCCTTTGAAGCCCACGTCTCGATCAACACAAAACTGTCGCTGTTGCCGTCAACCGGGTGCAGGTCGTACTGGATGCAACCCGCTTCGGCCCGCACCAGCGGCGCCAGTCCGGCAAAGGCGGCCAACTGGTCCGCACCCCGCCCAGGCTGGGTATTGATGATGACGACAAGCCGCACTTCATCGGACATAAACCGCACCGTTATCGATAAGGAAATTGAAGGGCCACAGTAAGGGATGCCATTCTCTGGCGCTATGAAAAATCTATCAGTAAGCTACTTTGACTGAATGGCTTGAGTCAGCACTCAACCCCTCCCCTTTTCTGCCCGGCGATAACCACGTGATCGAAGTAACCGAAGTTTCCATTGCCCAGCTGCGCGCTGCGCTAGAGTCCGGCCAGACCACGGCGGTTGAACTGGTAGAGGCCTACCTCGCCAGAATCGACGCCTTCGATGCCCCAAACACCGCCACCGCCCTCAACGCCGTGGTGGTGCGCAATCCTCAAGCGCTGGAGGAAGCCCGCGCGTCCGATGCACGCCGGGCCAGCGGTAAAATCCTCGGCCCGCTCGACGGCATTCCCTATACAGCCAAGGACAGCTACCTGGTCAAGGGCCTCACGGCCGCCTCCGGCAGCCCGGCTTTTGCCAACCTGACCGCGTATCGCGATGCGTTCACCATTGAGCGGCTACGGGCCACCGGCGCCATTTGCCTGGGCAAGACCAATATGCCGCCCATGGCCAATGGCGGCATGCAGCGCGGTGTATATGGCCGGGCAGAAAGCCCGTACAACGCCGACTACCTGACCGCACCGTTCGCTTCGGGCTCCTCCAACGGTGCCGGCACGGCCACTGCGGCCAGCTTCGCGGCATTTGGCCTGGCGGAAGAAACCTGGTCCAGCGGGCGCGGCCCGGCCTCCAACAATGGCCTGTGTGCGTATACACCGTCCCGTGGCGTGATCTCGGTGCGCGGTAACTGGCCGCTGACCCCGACCATGGACGTGGTCGTGCCCTACGCCCGGACCATGGCCGACCTGCTTGAAGTGCTTGATGTAGTAGTGGCGGAAGACCCCGACACGCGCGGCGACCTGTGGCGGATGCAACCCTGGGTGCCAATCCCCAGCGTCGCTTCGGTTCGCCCCGAATCCTATGGCGCCCTGGCAGCGACCGGCGATGCGCTCGCCGGCAAACGCTTCGGCGTGCCACGCATGTACATCAACGCCGACCCCGAAGCCGGCACCAGCGACGACCCGGGAATCGGTGGCCCCACCGGCCAGCGCATCAACACCCGCGCCTCGGTCATTGACTTGTGGGAAGCCGCGCGCAAGGCACTCGAAGCAGCCGGTGCAGAAGTGATCGAGGTGGATTTCCCGCTGGTTTCCAATTGCGAAGGCGATCGCCCGGGCGCACCGACAGTGTTTACCCGAGGCCTGGTGTCGAAGGAATTTCTGCACGATGAATTGTGGGAACTGTCCGCCTGGGCGTTCGATGATTTTCTGCGTGCCAACAATGACCCTGCATTGAACCGCCTGGCCGATGTCGACGGCCCGAAAATTTTCCCCCACGACCCCGGCACCCTGCCCAACCGCGAAGACGACCTGGCCGCCGGCATGGACGAGTACGTGCGCATGGCCGAGCGCGGCATCACGCCGTGGGACAAGATCAGCACCGTGCCCGACGGCCTGCGTGGCCTGGAACAGACACGGCGCATCGACCTTGAAGACTGGATGGATAAGTTGGGGTTGGACGCGGTGATTTTTCCGACCGTCGCCGACGTAGGCCCGGCGGATGCGGATGTGAATCCCGCGTCGGCGGATATCGCGTGGAGCAACGGTGTGTGGGTGGCCAACGGCAACCTCGCCATCCGCCACCTGGGCGTACCGACAGTGACGGTGCCGATGGGCGTTATGGCGGACATTGGCATGCCGGTGGGGCTGACCTTTGCCGGTCGGGCTTATGATGATTCGGCGTTGCTGCAATTGGCGTCGGCGTATGAGTCGACAGGGAGCAAGCGCCGGGTGCCGCCGCGTACGCCGATGTTGGTGGCTCGTCAGGCCTGATCGGTTTCGCTGCTGATGTTGCGCATCAACCGATCGGCTTCCGACCCGGGTTCAAAGCGAAAGCCGCTCATCTCATCGAGGAGCAGGCAATCGCTGATCGCCTCCCACAGTTGCTCTTGGGTTGGCTTGTTGCGCAGCAGAATGTACGAGAGCAAAAGTCGCTCAATGGGAACGCCTCGATTGGAGGCGGTTTCAATGATTGCCAGCAGGATAAAGCGCAGTCGAACTTCCCGCTCCGTGGGCCATACCGTTTTTCGCTTACCCAATGCCGGGCCTCAGTTTCAGGAAAAACGTGAGGCTATTGCCGAGGGCGGTGTTGTTTCAAGCACTGCATGGGGAGAAAGCCCTGCTCCTACGGAAAACAGGGAAAGGGCTTACGAAATCCCCCCAGCGATCAACAGCCTTTTACACCCGCTTACCCATCAACGGATCACTGATACTGTGCGCTCCCGTCTCGATGCGCCCCGCCACTCGCCGCACCCAACCATGCTCGTCACGCAGTTTGAAGTCATACCACCCCCCATTCGGCTGGCATGAGAACGTGCGTTGCACTGTACTGCCGCCCGCAATCTCCAGCAGCCAGGGCCCCTGCTTGGTGTAAGGGCAGCGCTCGATGGTCACCGAGGCAGCACGCTTGCCGGGGTTGACCAGGGTCAGCAGCAAGGTGTCGCCGTGATACGCCAGGGATAACTCGGGTTCGCGACGCTGTAGGTGCCCTTTGAACGAGCGGTGGAAGCCATTCGGCCCCAACAGCCAAAGCTTGTAGGCACCCGCGACTTGCCAGGTGTCGCTGAGGTGTTTGCCGGCCTCTACCGTGTAGCGGCGTGGTACCTCGTCCAGGTGCAGGCGGTCGTAGACGTGGAACACCACGCCTTGTTCGCCATTGTTGAAGAAGTCGAGGCTCACAGAGCTGGCGCGACGGTCAACCGAGCCCTCGACGTTCAACTGGTACGGCAGCGCTCGGGAGGGCCGGGCCATTCGCGCCTGGAACGGCGCCTGTTGCTGGCCCACCGTTGGCAGGGCGACCTGGGGCAGTTGCTCCTGGCGTTGGCGCAGGGAGTCGGCGGCCTGGCGGCTGATGGTGTGCAGCGGCGGCAGGGTCTCGGTGTTGGGGTTGACGAAGTTGAAGGCTGAGGTGAGGTCGCCGCACACGGCGCGGCGCCAGGCGCTGATATTGGGCTCGCGTACGTGGAAACGCTTCTCCAGGAATTGCAGCACGGAGGTGTGATCAAACGCCTGGGAGTTGACCCAGCCACCACGGCTCCACGGTGACAGCACCAGCATCGGCACTCGCGGGCCGGGTCCGTACACGCCGCCGTCGGGTGCGGGTTGCTGAGTCGTGCCGGGGGGTGCCGGGTGGGTGAAAATTTCGCTGTCGAACTTCACTGTGGACTTGCCTGCAAAGCTGCCGTCCAGGCGTTTGGATGGAGCCGATGGCGACGGCACATGGTCGAAGAATCCATCGTTTTCATCGTAGTTGACCAGCAACACGGTCTTGCTCCAAACGTCCGGATTAGCGGTCAACGCCTTGAGGATTTCCTGGGTGAACCAGCCACCCTGCACCGGGCTGGAAGGCCCGGGATGTTCGGAGTAATTGGCCGGGGCCACCAGCCAGCTGACCTGAGGCAGGCGCCCGTCGTTCACGTCCTTGCGAAAGCCCTGGATGATCGCCTCGAGGTCGCTGCCGCTGACGGCCGGGAGCGTGTTGCCGTTGCCTTTGTAAAGCGGCACGCGGGCATTAAGTTGGTCGCTGTAAGGCACAAAGTCTTTGAAGTCCTTCGGTGGCACCGCGGGGTTGCCGGCCGCGACACTGGCCGCGCGAAACTGACGAAATCCGGCCAAGGGGTTGTCGCCAAAGTTATCCGGCAAGTACTGATAAATCTTCCAGCTCACGCCCGCCTCTTCCAGGCGCTCAGGATAGGTTTTCCAGGTGTAGCCCACGCTCACGGCACCGGGGCCGTCCCATTCGTTGACCACCGCCGCCACGTTCGCGCCAGTCGGGCCGTTGGTGCCGGTCCAGTGGAACAGGCGATTGGGATTCGTGCCGGCGTGCACCGAACAATGGTAGGCATCGCACAAGGTAAAGGTGTTGGCCAGGGCGAACTGGAACGGCACTTCCGGCTCGCGGTAGTAGCCCATCGAGGTGGGCGTCTTGTACGTCGGCCAGGCATTCATCCGGCCACTGCCCCACGCGGCATGCTCATCGCTCCAGGAATGGGGCGTGCCGTCGACCCGCTGCGCGTTGCCACGGGAACTGTCCAGGTGATAGGGCAAAATCCGCCGCCCGACACCCTGCTGCTCCCACACCCGGTGCCCGCCCGGCAGCGGAATGGTGAAGCGGTCACTGAACCCGCGCACGCCGGGCAAGGTGCCGAAGTAATGATCGAATGAGCGGTTTTCCTGCATCAGGATCACCACATGTTCGACGTCCATGATGGTGCCGGTACGGTTGTTGGCGGGGATCGCCAGGGCCTGGCGAATGGAGTCGGGCAACAGGGTGTAGGCGGATCCGATGGCAGCTGCCTGCAGCAGCTTTCTGCGTGTAAGAGTCGGCATAAGACGATTCAATCCCTTGAGGTTCTGGAGCAAGGCTCAGGACAAAATAGGGACTCAAGGCGACAAAGAAATGACATCGTTCGAATCGCGTTCAACCTGCCCCACCTGATACTCCCTCGGCGTACACCCGAACTCACGCTTGAACACCGTGTGCAGGTACTGCGCGGATTTGAACCCGCAGTCGTAGGCAATATCAGCAATGCCGGCCCCGGTATTTTCCAGGCTCGCAACCGCCGCCGCGAGCTTGAAGCGCAGGATTTCGTCGTGGACGCTGCGATTCAGTTCGCTGCGAAAATGCGCTTCCAGGGACGAACGCGACACCCCGACGTAGTTGGCGACCTGGGCGGTCTTGATGCCCTGGCAGGCGTACTGGCGAATGAAGTGCAGCGCCTGCATCACGTAGGGATGGCCGAGGGGTTGGTGCAGGCTTGAGGTCTGCACGTTGACCGCTTCCGGCGGCACCAGGATCTGGCTGCCCGCCGACGGCATGCCATGCAACATCTGGTGCAGCAAGCGTGCGGCGGTGCGGCCCATTTTTTCGGTGCCCTGGATCACCGAACTCAGCGGCACGCGAGTCAGGGTGCGGGTCAGCGGGTCGTTGTCGATGCCGATCAGTGCCACTTGCTCCGGCACCGGGATGCCGGCGGTGAGGCACGCTTGCAGCAACTGCCGGGCACGGGCGTCGCTGACCGCGATGATGCCGATGGGCTTGGGCAGGCTGTGCAACCAGGCGATCTGCTGCTCCACCGCCGAATCCCACAGCGGTGCGCTGGTGCCCAGCCCGCGATACACCTCCACGGGCAGGCCATCGCGCTCCAGCAGGCGGCGAAAGGCTTTTTCGCGCTCCTGGGCCCAGCGGTTGATATCAGCTTGCGGCAGGCTGAAACAGGCGAAGCGCGTCAGCCCGGCTTCGATCAGGTGTTCATAGGCCAGCTTGATCAGGGCGAAATTGTCGGTGGCCACGTACGGAATATGCCGTGGGTAAGCCCGCTCATCTTCATAAGACCCGCCCACCGCCACCACCGGCACATGCACACCCGCCAGCGCGGGGCCCATCGCCGGGTCGTCGAAGTCGGCGATGATCCCGTCGCCATGCCAGCGCTCGATGCCCTTGAGCCGGCAGACGAAATCCTCTTCCAGAAACAGATCCCACGACACCCGCGTACTGCTCAGGTAGTTGCCGATCCCGGTGATGATGCCGCGATCGTAGATCTTGTTGCCGTTGAACAGCAGGGCAATCCGGTGCACTGGCGGGACGGTTTTCACAGGGCGGCTCCAGGGGAGGTGTCAATCAACTATGCGCCCAAAGCTACTCAAAATCGAACCCCGCTCTGGTGATTTTCATAATCGGTTGGCCGGGGGCCGTTGCTAGTATCGAGGCAAGGTTAACGTGCACTCATAACAACAAGGATCTGGCGATGCCCTACTTTCCCGCTGTCGATAAAATCCTTTACGAAGGCCCGCAAAGCGACTCTCCCCTGGCCTTCCGGCACTACGATGCGAACAAACTGATCCTCGGCAAACCGATGCGCGAGCACCTGCGGATGGCCGCGTGTTATTGGCATAACTTCGTCTGGCCCGGCAGTGACATGTTCGGTTCCGGCACCTTCCAGCGGCCCTGGCAGCAACCGGGGGAAGCCATGCAGGTGGCGCGCGGCAAAGCCGATGCCGCGTTTGAGTTTTTCTCCAAGCTGGGCATCGACTACTACAGTTTCCACGACACCGATGTCGCCCCCGAAGGCACCAGCCTGGCGGAGTACCGCAACCACTTTGCGCAGATGGTCGATGAACTCGAACGCCATCAGGAAGAGACCGGCATCCAGCTGCTGTGGGGCACGGCCAACTGCTTCAGCAACCCGCGCTTTGCCGCCGGCGCCGCGAGCAATCCCAACCCCGAGGTGTTTGCCTATGCGGCGGCTCAGGTGTTCAGCGCGATGAATGCCACCCACCGCCTCAAGGGTTCCAGCTATGTGTTGTGGGGCGGCCGCGAAGGCTACGAGACCCTGCTCAATACCGACCTCAAGCGCGAGCGCGAACAACTCGGGCGCTTTATGCGCATGGTGGTCGAGCATAAATACAAGATCGGCTTCACCGGCGAGCTGTTTATCGAGCCCAAGCCACAGGAGCCGACCAAGCACCAGTACGACTACGACAGCGCCACCGTGTTTGGCTTCCTGCATCAGTTCGGCCTGGAGAAAGAGATCAAGGTCAACATCGAGGCCAACCACGCCACCCTCGCCGGCCACAGCTTTCATCATGAAATCGCCACCGCCGCGTCCCTGGGGATTTTCGGCAGCATCGACGCCAACCGCGGCGACCCACAGAACGGTTGGGACACCGACCAGTTCCCCAACAGCGTCGAGGAACTGACCCTGGTCACCTACGAGGTACTCAAGGCCGGTGGTTTCAAAGGCGGCGGCTACAACTTCGATTCTAAAGTGCGTCGCCAAAGCCTCGATGAAGTGGACCTGTTCCATGGCCACGTGGCCGCGATGGACGTGCTGGCGTTGTCCCTGGAACGCGCAGCCGCCATGGTCCAGAACGATGCCCTCGAGCAGTTCAAGGCCCAGCGTTATGCTGGCTGGGACCAATCGTTCGGACGTTCCGTACTCGGCGGTGACTTCAGCCTGGAATCGCTGGCCGAGCATGCCTTTAGCCATGAACTCAACCCAAAAGCCGTCAGTGGCCGCCAGGAAATGCTCGAAGGCGTGGTCAATCGCTTTATCTATCCATGACCGCTACGCTCCAGGTCCAGAAGTGCGTCTAAACAACAATAAAAGGGACTCACCATCATGAAACACCTGAAAACCGTCTTATTCACCAGCGTTCTGGCACTGCTTTCCAACTCGGTCATGGCCGACGCGGCCCATCCGAAAATCGGCTTTTCCATCGACGACCTGCGCCTTGAGCGCTGGGCGCGCGACCGTGATTACTTCACCGCCGCCGCCGAGCAACTGGGCGCCAAGGTCTATGTGCAATCGGCGGACGCCAACGAACAGCGGCAGATCTCGCAGATTGAAAACCTGATCTCCCGGGGCGTCGATGTGATTGTGATCGTGCCGTTCAATGCCACGGTGCTGAACAACGTGGTGGCCGAGGCCAAGAAAGCCGGGGTGAAAGTGCTGTCCTATGACCGGCTGATTCTGAACGCCGATATCGACGCCTACATCTCCTTCGATAACGAAAAGGTCGGCGAGATGCAGGCCCAGGGCGTGTTGAACGCGCAGCCTAAAGGCAACTACTTCCTGCTGGGCGGCGCACCTACCGACAACAACGCGAAGATCCTGCGCCAGGGCCAGATGAAGGTGCTGCAGCCTTCGATCGACAAGGGCGACATCAAGATTGTCGGCCAGCAATGGGTCAAGGAATGGAACCCCACCGAAGCCCTGAGCATTGTCGAAAACGCCCTGACCGCCAACAGCAATAAAATCGACGGCATCGTCGCCTCCAACGACGCCACCGCCGGCGGCGCGATCCAGGCCCTGGCGGCACAAAAACTCGCGGGCAAGGTACCGGTCTCCGGCCAGGACGCCGACCTCGCCGCGATCAAGCGCGTGATCGCCGGCACCCAGACCATGACCGTCTACAAGCCCCTGAAGCTGCTGGCGACAGAGGCGGCCAAGCTCTCGGTGCAACTGGTGCGTGACGAGAAACCGGCCTACAACTCGCAGTACGACAACGGCAGCAAACAGGTGTCGAGCATCCTGCTCAAGCCGACCGCATTGACCAAAGACAACGTGAACGTGCTGGAAGAAGACGGGTTCTACACCAAAGCGCAAATCGCCGGGCAGTAAGCGTACGGCTCACTGCAGGGGCAGCTTGAGGCCGCTCCTGCCTTTTCGCTGTGGAATGAGTGCCCGCCATGTCCGACTACCTGCTGGAAATGAACAACATCGTCAAAACCTTCGGTGGCGTCAAAGCCCTGAATGGCATCGACATCAAGGTAAAACCCGGGGAATGCGTGGGGTTGTGCGGCGAGAACGGCGCCGGCAAATCGACCCTGATGAAGGTGTTGTCGGCGGTGTATCCCCATGGCACCTGGGACGGCGAAATCATCTGGGACGGCCAGCCGCTGCGCGCCCATTCCATCGCCGAAACCGAGGCCTGCGGCATCGTGATCATCCACCAGGAACTGACCCTGGTGCCCGACCTCTCGGTGGCCGAAAACATCTTCATGGGCCACGAGCTGACACTGCCCGGCGGGCGCATGAACTACCCCGCCATGATGCACCGCGCCGAAGCCCTGATGCGCGAGCTGAAAGTGCCGGACATGAACGTCGCCCTGCCCGTTTCTCAATACGGTGGCGGCTACCAGCAACTGGTGGAAATCGCCAAGGCCCTGAACAAGCAGGCGCGCCTGCTGATCCTCGATGAACCCTCGTCGGCGCTGACCCGCTCGGAAATCGAGGTGCTGCTGGACATCATCCGCGGGCTCAAGGCCAAGGGTGTCGCCTGCGTGTACATCTCCCACAAGCTCGATGAAGTCTCGGCCATCTGCGACACCATCGCGGTGATCCGCGACGGCAAGCACATCGCGACCACAGCCATGGCCGACATGGACGTGTCGCGCATCATCACGCAGATGGTCGGCCGTGAGATGAGCAACCTCTACCCCACCGAACCCCACGCCGTCGGCGAGGTGCTGTTCGAGGCGCGCCACATCACCTGCTACGACGTCGATAACCCGGGCCGCAAGCGCGTGGACGATGTCTCGTTCAGCCTGCGCCGTGGCGAAATCCTCGGTATCGCCGGGCTGGTGGGCGCGGGCCGCACGGAGCTTGTGTCGGCGCTGTTCGGCAGCTACCCCGGGCGCTACGAAGGCGAGGTGTGGCTGGACGGCAAACCGATTGATACGCGCACGCCGCTGAAGTCGATTCGCGCGGGGCTGTGCATGGTCCCGGAAGACCGCAAGCGCCAGGGCATCGTGCCGGACCTGGGCGTCGGGCAAAACATCACCCTGGCGGTGCTGGACAGTTTCTCGCACCTGACGCGCATCGATGCCGAGGCGGAACTGGGCAGCGTCGAGCAGGAAATCAAACGCATGCACCTGAAGACGGCGAACCCGTTCCTGCCGATCACCAGCCTCTCCGGTGGCAACCAGCAGAAAGCCGTATTGGCCAAGATGCTGCTGACCAAACCCCGGGTGTTGATCCTCGACGAACCCACCCGCGGCGTGGATGTGGGCGCCAAATACGAGATCTACAAATTGATGGGCGCGCTGGCGGCCAAAGGCGTGTCGATCATCATGGTGTCCTCGGAGCTGGCCGAAGTACTGGGAGTGTCTGACCGGGTACTGGTGATCGGCGAAGGCCAACTGCGCGGCGACTTCATCAACCAGGGCCTGACCCAGGAACAGGTACTCGCCGCCGCCCTCAGCCAACCAAACGGGCATGACAATAATAATGATCGGAAGTCCGCGTAAATGAACCAGGTCAAACAGCTTTTCACCCGCTACAAAATGCTCGCCCTGTTGATCGCCGTGGTGCTGATCTGGGTGTTTTTCAGCTGGCAGACCGAAGGCGGTTTCCTGACCCCGCGCAACCTGTCGAACCTGCTGCGGCAGATGTCCATCACCGGCATTCTGGCGTGCGGCATGGTGCTGGTGATCATCAGTGGCGAGATCGACCTGTCGGTGGGCTCGATGCTCGGCTTGCTCGGCGGTGTCGCGGCGATTCTGGATGTGGTCTATCACGTGCCGCTGCCGCTCAACCTGGCCATCGTCGCCCTCTGCGGCTTGTTGATTGGCCTGGGCAACGGCTACATGACTGCGTACCTGCGCATTCCTTCGTTCATCGTCGGGCTGGGCGGCATGCTGGCGTTTCGCGGGGTGCTGCTGGGCATTACCGGCGGCACCACGATTGCGCCGGTGTCGCCGGAACTCGTGTACATCGGCCAGGGCTATTTGCCGACGGTGGTCGGGGTGATTCTCGGCGTATTGCTGTTCGGGCTGACAGTGTTCCTGACCTGGCGCCAACGCCACAACCGCGCCCTGCACGGGCTGGCACTGCCGTCGATGCTGCGGGACAGCGTGCGTGTGGTGCTGATCGGTTTCGTGCTGGCCGGCTTCGTCTACACCCTCAACAGCTACGACGGGATTCCCGTGCCAGTGCTGCTTCTGTTGGTGCTGCTGGGGGTGTTCAGTTACGTCACCAGCCAGACCGTGTTCGGCCGCCGCATCTACTCGGTGGGCAGCAACATGGAAGCCACGCGCCTGTCCGGGATCAACGTGCAGGCGGTCAAGCTGTGGATCTTCGGGATCATGGGCGTGATGTGCGCTCTCGCCGGGCTGGTCAACACCGCGCGCCTGGCGGCCGGTTCACCTTCGGCGGGCAACATGGGCGAACTGGATGCCATCGCGGCATGTTTCATTGGCGGCACATCGATGCGTGGCGGTTCGGGCACGGTGTACGGCGCCCTGCTCGGCGCGCTGGTGATCAGCAGCCTGGACAACGGCATGTCGATGCTCGATGTCGACAGCTACTGGCAGATGATCGTCAAGGGCAGCATTCTGGTGCTGGCGGTGTGGGTGGATGTGAGTACGCGGACGGGGAGGCGCTGAGTATGCGGCGCGTTACTGCACCGGCAGGAAATTCATCAGCAGCAAGCTTTGCGCGTAGTTGAGACCAATGCGCCGGTAGCGCTCGTCTTGCATCTGGGTCAACAGGTCGAGGCGCGCGACGATCTTACCGAATTCGACGGCGAAACTGAGGTTGCTGCCCGCCTCCGAGATCTCGTTGGAAAACAGCAACAGCGAGCCATTGGCGTCCTGGCGCTGGCTGAGCAGCCAGGTGGCCTTCTCGATATTGCGCGCGGCATTGCTGACGAACTGGGGGTTGATCGAGTCCGTTATATAAAACTCGGTGCGCCCGCCATGTGCTGTCACCAGCATGCTGCCGATCGCGTAGATGAAGGCGCCCACACGGTCGCCGCGGAATTCCGGGCTCAGGGAATAGCTTAGCGCCGCCAGGTCACGGCGATCCCCAAGGGCGGGCAGCGGCTGGCGAAGTTCGATGGCCTGGCGGATTTGCCGGGCGGCGGTCACAGCGTCTGGGTAACCCGATTGACGCCACTGGTTGGGGTTG
This sequence comes from Pseudomonas sp. SED1, assembly GCF_034044025.1. Taxonomy (NCBI): domain Bacteria; kingdom Pseudomonadati; phylum Pseudomonadota; class Gammaproteobacteria; order Pseudomonadales; family Pseudomonadaceae; genus Pseudomonas; species Pseudomonas sp. SED1. Next base: position 83,345 of record NZ_JAXCIS010000142.1, on the reverse strand, counting down.
CGCAGGTAGAGTTTGCTCATCAGCAAATACAGGCTTTGCAGGTTGTCGCGCATGCTCAGGGTGGCCATGCGATCGACGCTGGTCTGGAAGAACTCGTCGGGCTTGCCGTTGCTGAACTGCGTGGCAATATCGCGCCCCATCTGCTGGCTGCAACCGTTGGCGCAAAGCATCAAAACCGCAGCGAGCCACAGCGGCTGGCGCATCCATCGAGTGATAAAAACAGGTAACGTGCGATCCATCGGCATCAGGTCTGGGTCTTCTGTCCACGCCGGGAATTAGTGTGGTCGGGACAGAGATAGAGCAGGAGATCGGGAAAAAGTGCGACGGGACGCCCAAACGAATAATTTTTCGAGGCATGCATCCACTTTGCTCCTTGGTACGTAGATTCAATACCCTCAACCGGGGGAACAAGAACCAAGGAGATACATCATGCATGCTTTCTACAAAAAAATTGCTGCCGTCGCCTGCTTCACGATCCTCTCCATCACAACCACCCTCAGCGTTGCCGCCGACACCGTGATGGTGGGCGGTGCGGCGATGTATCCGACGAAAACCATCGTCGAAAATGCCGTCAACTCAAAGGATCACACCACTCTGGTGGCGGCGGTCAAGGCAGCCGGACTGGTTGATACCCTTAACAGCAAAGGCCCGTTCACCGTATTCGCACCGACCAACGAAGCCTTCGCCAAACTCCCGGCAGGCACCGTAGATACGCTGGTGAAACCTGAGCACAAAGCCGACCTGACGAAAATCCTGACCTACCACGTGGTGCCTGGCACCCATACCTCTGCGCAACTGATGGCCGAGGCCAAGAAGAACGGCGGCATGGTGATGTTGAAAACCGTGCAGGGGGAATCGCTGACGATCAAGCTGCACGACGGCAAGCTGTGGGTGGTGGATGCCAAGGGTGGCAAGGCCAGCATCAGCATTGCGGATGTGATGCAGTCCAACGGCGTGATTCATGTGGTTGATTCGGTGCTGATGCCGTAATCGCCGCTCGACACCGAAAAGCCCGGCGCAATGTGCGTCGGGCTTGTTCGGATTTGTCAGTTGTCGGGGTGTTCGCTTGCGACAGAATCGGCGGCGTCTACATCCGACATATCCTCTTCCAGAGGGGCGTCGTCGTCCGCTGGTAGAGGTACTTCAGGTTGATCGCGCCGAGGATCATGCCCGGTTTCATTGTCTGTACCACGGGTTACGCCCTGCTGGGATACGTTTCCAGGGGCCTTCTCGTCAATTTCCATGCTGGCTCTCCGTTCTGGCGCGCGGGATGTCCGTGCTTGAACATGAGAAACGGTGCGGGCTCGCGAGTGCCGGGCAATGGACGAACGGTGGGGGTAATTTCCGCTTCAGAGAAAGACGTGGGCTCGCTTGGACAGGACTTGAAATGCTGAAGGGTTGCCGGTATTTGTGTGCGCCTCAAGCAAGCAAGGAAGGGCTGACTCGCGATGCTCACGCAAACGTCAATGGCTGCAATGGCGCTGATTTTTATCTGCGCTCCCGTAGCCGCCGATACCTATTCGGATCTCAACACCCCTGACAAATCGGGCTTCATGTGGGGGCAGGTTTATCAGCGCACTAAAACAGCTTGCGGCACCCTGCCCCAGGATCTTGAAGACGACTACGCCAAAGCGATTCGACTCCTTTCAGAGTCCTCTGCGGAGTTTGGCCCAACCTATCAGGATGGCCTGAAGCCTAGCGTGAAGAAAGGTCCTCCTGAGTCCGCCGAGGAAATGGAAGACATGTGTATCAAAGGTCAGTCAGGTCTCAGGAACCAGGTAAAGCTCGCCAGGTATTGGTTTACGGCGAAATGGTAGCAATGACACAGACCTGCACATTGACATATCGGTAATTCTCGATATGATCGCGCCATGGACTTACTCGAAATATTCAAAGCACTCTCAAACCAGACACGCCTCGAAATCCTGAAAGGTTTGAAAGATCCCGAAAAGAACTTCCCGCCTCAAGATGAAGGTGACGTTCACACGGTGGGTGTGTGTGTCAGCAGCATCCAAGAAGGTATCGGACTCTCGCAGTCGACGGTGTCCGGTTACCTTGCAACCCTGCAGCGAGTGGGCCTGGTGGAAGCCCGGCGTATCGGCCAGTGGACCTACTACAAGCGCAATGAAGCAACCATCAGCATGCTTGCCGAAGTCATGGGGAAAGAGCTGTAAATTTTCGCCCCATGATATCTAGATTTCGCGATATCCCTTTTTATCGAAATGAGGAAATACAGTGAAAGCGTTGATACTCAATTCATTTGGCGGCCCGGAATCGTTTGAACTGTGCGACGTGCCCAAGCCAGTGCCACACGCAGGACAAGTCCTGGTGCGCGTACACGCAACCTCCATCAACCCGCTGGATTATCAGGTCCGGCGTGGCGACTATTCTGACTGGGTGCCGTTACCAGCCATTACCGGGCATGACGTATCGGGTGTTGTTGAAGAAGTCGGGCCGGGGGTTACGACCTTCGCGCCCGGCGATGAAGTCTGGTACACCCCGCAAATTTTCGAAGGCCCGGGCAGTTATGCCGAGTACCACGTGGCGCACGAAAGCATTATCGGGAAGAAGCCCTCTTCGCTGAGTCACCTTGAGGCAGCAAGCCTGAGCCTGGTCGGCGGGACAGCCTGGGAAGCATTGGTGGTGCGTGCGGCACTCAAAGTGGGAGAAAGCATCCTGGTGCACGGCGGCGCAGGAGGCGTCGGCCATGTGGCGATCCAGCTGGCAAAAGCCATGGGCACCAAGGTGTTCACAACCGTGCGCGAAGTGAACGTCGAGTTCGCACGAAGCATGGGCGCCGATGTGATCATCGACTACGAAAAGGAGGATTATGTCGACGTCATCCAGCGAGAAACGGCTGGTCGTGGAGTCGATGTCGTGTTCGATACCATCGGCGGCAACACGTTATCGCGCAGCCCGGACGCGCTTGCGCAGCTGGGGCGCGTGGTCTCGATTGTGGACATTGCACACCCGCAAAACCTGGTTCAGGCCTGGGGCAAGAACGCGAGTTATCACTTCGTTTTCACACGACAGAACCGCGGCAAACTGGATGAAATGAGCGCACTGATAGCCAACGGTAAACTGCGCCCACATCTTGGCGCGGTCTATTCGCTTGCCGACATCCCACTCGCCCATTCCCGGCTGGAGAGCCCTAACAACGGCATCCAAGGAAAAATCGCGATTGCCGTGTCTTCCGAGTTACAGGAGGATTGGCGCAACGGTGTCTGAGCTGATGGCACTGAACCACTTCTTTGGAGAGCACGGGTAAATGGCAGAACTGATGGAAATGCTCGACGGCCCAAGGACCGCACAGCAGGAGCTGTTCTACGACCTCGAAGATGCGATGGCCGTTATCGCCTGGTCGGTCAATGAGCTGGCCAGTATCGCCGGGGTCGCCAAATCACCCGACGAAGCTGTCGCCCTCATGAAGATGGGCGCCCTGCTCGCGGCTCAGCAGGAAAAGCTCAGCGGGTACGCGGATGAGGTGAAGGCGGGAAGGATTGTGCGGGGGGAGGATCAATAGCGGTCAATGCGCTACGCAACCAACAACCTTTCACATCCCTTTCACAGTCGAGCGCTTATGGTTACCCCAGCTCCTAAGTGAACACCTTTAAGCCCGCACTCCCCATCGCGGGCTTTTCTTTGCCTGGAATTCAGTAAAAGGGATATCAAAACATTCATCCAGTTTCATTTGTTGATGGCCTGGGCTGTCGCCTTAATGCTCCAACACGAACTCGTGCACAGGAGCAAAAAATAATGAAAAAACGTCAACCGTTACTTCAGCTCAATACCTTGGCAGTGGCGCTGGCATTTGCCTTGCCGGCCATGAGCTACGCCAGCGATCAGTCCGACTCCAAGGGCTTCGTCGCGGACAGCAGTTTGAATATCCTCAACCGCAACGTGTTCTGGAACCAGAACGGAAGCAGCGCCCACACCCGTGACTGGAGCCAGGCGCTGATGGCAACCTACAGCTCGGGCTTCACCCAAGGCACCATCGGCATCGGCATCGATGCGTTTGCCGACCTGGCATTGCGCATCGACGGGGACACCGACCGTGCCGGCGGCCCGACCATACCCTCCGACGCCAATGGCAATCCGGATCGAGGCTATGCGAAGGCCGGCGGAGACATCAAGTTCCGTGTTTCCAACACCACGCTCAAGGTCGGCGACCTGCAGCCTACATCGCCGGTGTTCGCCACCGCCGACAACTACCTGATGCCCCAGACCGCATCAGGCTTCCAGATCGACAGCCATGAAATCACCGGCCTGAACCTGGAGGCTGGTCACTACACCTCCGGCACCGGTAACACCACCACCTCGCGCAGCGGCGACATTCTTGCCAGCTATGCAGGTGTGGCTGCGTCGTCGGCCAGCTTCGCGGGGGGCAAATACCAGTTCAGCAAGGAATTCACCGCGTCGCTGTATGGAGCGCACCTGGAAGATGTCTGGAACCAGTACTACGTCAACCTGAACCTTGTTCATCCACTGACCGATGACCAATCCGTCGCGCTGGACTTCAACCTCTATCGCACACTGGACGACGGCAGCGCCAAGGCCGGCACCATCGACACCACCGCCGCCTCGCTGGCGGCTGCCTACACCCTGGGGGCGCAGACCTTCACGCTGGTCGGGCAAAAGGTGCATGGTGACGAGCCGTTCGACTACGTCGGCTTTGGGGAGACCAACGCCGGAGTCGGTTCCGGCCGCTACGGCAACTCGATCAACCTCGCCGACTCCGTGCAGTACTCCGACTTCAACGGCCCGGGCGAGCGGTCCTGGCAGATGCGCTATGACCTGGACATGGGCACCTTCGGCGCCCCCGGCCTGAGCTTCATGGCCCGTCATATTCGCGGTGCCGGCATCGACGGTACGCATACTCCCGGCAATTCGGCCTACACCGGGTTCTATGGTGCCAACGACCAGGAACACGAAACCGACGCCGAAGTGAAATACGTGGTGCAGAGTGGCCCGGCCAAGAAGCTGTCCTTCCGCTTGCGGGAAGCTTGGCACGATGGTGATGCGTCCACCGGGGGGCATCTGGTGCAGACGCGGCTGATTACCGAGTACCCGATGAATATCTTCTAAACAGACGGGATTGCCCGGTTGATGGATCGACTGGGTACTCTGCGTGGCCAGGTATTGCTCGGCAGGCATTTTGATTCCACACACACAAAAAAGGCGCTACCAAGAGCGCCTTTTTTGTTACCGCTGACTTATTGCAAACTAACCTGACGCAGTTCGGGCTCTTTCCCGCTGCCAATCGTGATGCGCTTGGGCTTGGCCTCTTCAGGAACCACGCGCAGCAAGTCGATGCTTAACAGCCCGTTGTTCATCGAAGCACCGCGCACCTCGATGTGGTCTGCCAGACGGAACGACAACCGAAATGCTCGTTGCGCGATGCCCTGGTGCAGATAAGTGACTGCTTTCTCGGTTTCGCGCTTGTCGCCAACGACTGTCAAAACGCCCTTCTCGACCTGAATATCCAGGTCCGCTTCAGTAAGCCCAGCGACTGCAATGACAATGCGATATTCGTCATCACCGTGCTTTTCCACATTGTGAGGCGGATAAGTGTTCGGAGCCTCGCTGCGAAGCGCCGACTCAAACAGGTCATTGAAGCGATCGAAGCCCACGGATTGGCGGAACAAAGGGGCCAACGAAAGGGTAGTAGCCATCTCAAAATCTCCTGATTAAATCCAAGTGATTAAGTGCGCGACCCGCATTCGGCGTCGCGTGATGAAAATTTATGTTCGCCGGGAAAACTTTCAAGAGGGCAGATAAAAATTTTTACATTTGAGCCAGCCAGGAACGGCCGGCTCGATTGGATAAACAGGCCGCCCGCCTATGTGAAGCGCCCTTCGTGACGACTTTGTTCAACTGCAGCCCCAGCGCATCGTGAACTCTTGCTGGCCTGTAACTGGATCGAGCGACTCAGCAACCGTTGAAAAGCCACCAGCCTGATAAAAAGCTATCGCTCGGTCGTTGGCACTGTAGACATTCAGTTCAAGGGACGAGCGCAAGCGCTTGGCTTCGTCCAGTAACTGTCGACCTAAACCACGTCCTTGGGCTTCAGGACTGACAAACAAAGCAGCTAGACGATTCTCATGCAACGACAAAAAACCAAGTACCCGACTGTCCTCTTCAAGTATTAGGGTTTCGGCTTGTGGCAGGTAATGATCGCGCATGGCACCTAATTGCTCGCGCCAGAACGCTTCAGGGACAAAATCGTGCGCCTTAATCGAAGCGACCAGCCAAAGATTGAGGACGTGGTCAATGTCGCTGGGATGATAGCGGCGGATCATACTGAGTTCCTGTAGATGCAGTCGTGAATTATCCGTAAAGACACGTTTTATTGTGCGTCAATTCGCGACCACATTTAAAGACTCTTTGGCTGACGAAAACGAGTCGGCTTCATCGAGGCTTGAGTGCTTGACTGGTTCGGGTTCAGCAAGCGGTGGTCTCTTGGAACTCTCTGGCGTGTTCGCCATTACTCGCGGTATGTCTTAAAATATCCGGTTGCCGAAGAACCGCCATGACATATCCATGAAGGGCTTCAATCCTTTACAAATAAGTGTGGTTAAGATGAACAAGCCTTTCATTTCGCTGTGCCCTGAAATTACTCGGGCGCACGCGCTGACGTTGATGGATTGGTTAGAGGATGAACGCATCACCTGCTATCTGAGCGATTCGCGTCATGTCTCCCGCTCCATTGAGCAAGTCATTGATCGGACTCAGCTGCCGATCCTGACTCATCTATTCAACCGGGGCGGCAGATTCTTTATGGCCTATGACCAGCATGACGCCCCGGTGGGTTTTGTCCGTCTAATCAAGACCGGCTCAAATTGCGAGATAGTCCTGGTCATCGGAGACAGCGACAAATGGGGTCGAAATCTTGGTGCCCGCACGATCCGCGAAGGCATGAAACTGGCCTTCCTCGACATGCGGGCCAAGAAGCTCATCGCCAAGATTCACCCGGACAACTCGCGCTCGCTGAAAGCCTTTCTGCGCAGCGGCTTTATGCTTGAGAGCGAAACGCCGACATTGAAGTCATTTTCCATGACGGCGGCGCGCTATCTCCAGTTCTTGCGCGAAGGAGCCGGTAGCGACTCCACCAGGATCTACATCACTGAAATCGACAAGGCCAGGCTCGAGGAACTAATTGCGTTCGAGCAAGGCCCGGCGGTTGTTGAACTCGAACATGAGCTGGAGCGAGCCATTGTCGTCAAGCCGCAGCAGGTGGCGTGCAATGTCATCACGATGAACTCCAGGGCGTTGCTGCAACTGGACGACGAAGAGTTCGAAGTGGCCTTGGTCTACCCTGAAGACGCGGACAGCAACGCAGGGAAGCATTCCGTGTATTCCGACATAGGCGCCGCCATCCTTGGCTATCAGGAGGGAGACGCCATCGACTGGCGAATTTCCGATCGGACCCGCCGGATTGAGATCAAGAAAGTGCTTTATCAGCCGGAGGCTGCGGGCCATTTCCACCTATAACGGCGCCTTTTTCTCAGTATTCGCCCATCAGACGCGAGGATTCCCCAAAGGAAGGCGCCTCGCTTTCCGTGTCTGAGCGGCCTGTTGTAGGGTCAAGGGTAGGAGCGGAGCCAGTTGCGAAAAGCAGGAGGCGGTAGAACAGACCTAGCCGGCTCCTGCGACAGTTTTAATTCTCTAAGTTCAAAGCGTTCAACCTCTTCACCGGAGTGATTAGCTTTTTGAGCGCCATGGTAACGTAGAAGCGAATCCACCGCTTGCTGACACAGAGACTCGCCCTTCTCGACTAGCTCATCAAAACTTTTATGCCCCCCTACGTACGCTCGACATCTGATGCAGATCGCTTAATTCCGGGCTTAAATGCGCGGTCAGACTCATCCAGGAACGCTGGAAATTGGGGCGCTCCTTCATTTTCAGGCTAGCACACGCACTCGACAAGCGAGCGCGCGTTCCAACCAGGCAAAACTCTTGATCCAACCATGATGCCCCTAGGCACGAATGTAAAATCATGTGTCAGACCACTCGAACATAAGGGCTACAACTTGGGAGGACATGGGCTATCCGTATGATCTGCGAGCCTTTAACGTGTACAATTGAAAAATTTGGGTAGCACCCACCGTTACGCTTGAAATGAAGGGCCTTATGGAATTCCACGACATTTTGCATGGGATCATACGGTTTTCGGATGAAAACCTAACCGCTTTACTCGCTGATCTTATCGACAGCCCAGAGATCCATCGGCTGCGCAATATGCGTCAAATGAATTTTGATGTACCCCTTATCCAAGAACTTGGTAGATCCCGACGCCTGCCTCATTCCATCGGAGTTACATACTTAGCGGTTGAGCTTGCACACAATAGTAACCTTGGCCCTGACGCGACAAAAGCTCTGCTAGCAGCAGCAATTCTTCATGACGCCGCCATCCCGCCTTATGGTCACTTAGTAGAATCAGAACTTAAGCGAGTTGCACCTAACTTCAATCATGAAGAGACGCTTTCACAGCTAATTCGTGGGGTGATCGGCGAAGGTAATGACTATGAAGAAATAGTCCCTGGAAAACAGCTTCAACTCGCAAAAATTTTGCGAAAGCATAACGTTGACCAAAACGCTGTGATCAGTTTAGTTTGTCCAAAAAAAGGGACTCACAGCGCTGTATCTGCTGATATTGACATTGACAACATTGATAACGTTCACCGCATGGCAGCAATGCTTGGCTGGGATAAAGCCAGAGAAAACATAGTTGAAATACGAAAACACATGCGACTTAACAACAAGTCAGGACTATCCTTCGGCCGAGAAGCCATAAAGCCGCTTCAACAATGGTTAGATTTCAGACAACGCATTTACACTATGATAATAGCGCATCCAGAGTGCATCCCATACAACGCACTTCAAACCGACCTTGTCCGTCTAGCAGTTGATAGCAACATAATAACTCCTGAAAACTGGTATATGACAGAACCAGAATTCGAGGAGAGACTGCGACAGCACGAAAGTACAAAACTTCTTGCGCAACAGTTGATATCCGGCTGCGAATACCACCTCGTTGATTATGTATGGTTCAAAAACTTCAACACATCAAAAAAATTAAAAAATGCTGAAATCGCCGAATTCATGGCTGAAAAGGTGAAAGTTCCTTTCAATGATTCCGGCTATTTTGTATGGAATGAAAAAAGCTTAATCTGTAGAGAAATAAAAATCTCCATCGATAACGGCTCAGAAATAGAAACGCTAGGAGAAAACTCTACGAGCTGTATGGTCGCACTAATTAAAAAGACGCAAGGCAAAGCTAAACTACTAAAAAAAGATATAAGTGATTGGAGAGATGAAGCAACAACATCTTTCATCAATCTTTTTGAAGTTGATACTTTCGAAGCTGAATTCCCAGAAACATATAAAGGAAGCTTCTTCGCAGAAACGGACGAGCTGCACTTTGAACTCAACTGAACATTTAGAAAGCATTGACTGGTCATTCCCAAATCAAAGCAATTCGGGAATACACTCTCTTCATTGGTACCCGGCAACTTACATAGCTGCAATACCGGGCACTCTGATTCCTGCTTTTACTCAAAAGAACGACATCATTTTAGACCCGTTCAATGGATCTGGAACTACTGGTGTCGAGGCAATAAGGCTCGGTAGAAAATTTATAGGAATCGATACCAACCCAATTGCTTTACTTATGAGCGAGGCTAAACTTTTTTTCCCAGATCCAAAAAGTTTGCGCAAGCAAATCGATCAAATTATAAATCAGTCGGAAGATTTATTTGGAACGCTCCACCCCGAGCCACACCCTCATGAAGAAGAGCTAAGAGATTGGTATCACCCGGACACTTTATTTACACTAAATCGTCTTTTAACATCTATCCTCGAGACCCCGAGCCCTCAACTAAGAAAATGCCTGCTCGCGATATTTTCAGGAATACTAAAAAACACGTCCTCGCAAGGGCGGCACTGGGGTTGGGTTTGCGATAACGTCAAGCCAAAAACTTTCGAAATAGTGTCGAAGGATGCTCTGTTAATATTCAGAAACGCTTGCAATGAATATCTAAAAGTCACAGAGCTATCACATAACGCAGTTCAAGTACATCTTGAAGGCGAAACTAGAGCACAAACACGCTCTCGGTACAAACTATTAGCGGGCGATTGCGTAGCTAATATGAAAGCCATTAAAAGCGAACATGTCGATTTCATTATGACATCACCTCCATATTATGGTGTAGCCGACTATGTAAAATCTCAGCGGCTTAGCTACTTATGGTTCGACAAGGACGAGCTTGCCGCAGAACGACTGGGTTTCAGAGACTTCGAAAAACTCCGAGCTGTTGAATCGGGCGCTAGATCCAATCGATTTAGAAAAGATAGTCATGAGCGTTATATGAACTTCATCACTAACTTTTTCGAACAAAGTTTTCGCATACTAAAGAAAGGCTCTTCAATGGCGTTAGTGGTTGGAGAATCTCAAGCTAGAGCATCAACGACCGAAGACCTTATCACCACTGCAATTCAGCGTGGCTTCTCCCTTGCCTTGAGAAAAGAAAGAAATATAAAGATAAGCCGCAGGCGCTTGATGGCTAAAGTCAAGTGCGAAGACATCCTGATATTTGTTAAAAATTAAATTCCGAGGGAATGGAACATGAACAAAGCTATGTTTGAGACTGTCGAGGATGGCGTACTGAAAATCGTTGACAACAAACAAGTAGGTCCAGAAGAAATTGTACATTTTGAAGTGAAGTATTATCGCTTCATGGACTACTTTTACACTCAAACAAAGCACCTAGATGAGCTAACGCCAGAAGGTGTAAGCAATCTATGTCGTGCTCGCGCAAAATACCCACTATTAATAAGCAAGACCAACGTAGAAGTACGATCCCTTTTTAAGGCGTTAGCTAAAAAGATTGGCCCAGCGACTCTTTTAGAAATAGGAGCCGGTAGGAACCCCGTATTTGAAGATGAAGAACCCGCAGAAATGCACTACGTACTGTCTGATGCAGACAGCGAAGTTGTAGCGTTCCATTTAGAGAGTAAATCAGAGTGCTATGCATTCTCTGGAGAAACTTGTAACCTGCCCTTAAAGAAAGATTATTTTGAGATGGTAATTGCCGTATTCGTACTGCACTTTCCATTTCACAAAGAACAACTCACAGAACTGCACAAGCGTCTAAGTTCATCTGGCGTAATCATAGCGAACGTCTACCGCCGCAGTGATGAGGCTAGGGAAAAGCTAACTTCTGAAATAATAGAGACCGGATTTAAAATTAAAAAAATTATCGACAGCGCCAAACTATGCCGCGATCATGAATATTGGATTCTCGGAAAAAGTGACGCGCAGCTTGAAAACTGCGCAATCACACTAGAAGAACTAATAGTTCAGCAGACCTGACTATGATCTCCATGCATTCAGAGTCTGATCTACTTTTTGCTTTAGACTCTGAAGCCCCCCTTCATTATTGATGACCCCATCTGCTCTCAATACGAGTGAAGGAACGTCAAGCTCACTTCTCGAATGTGCAAAGCTGTCGAAAGCTTCACGGGAGATTCCTACATCTTTAAACTCCTTAGACTCCCCAACCGCCCGACAAAATCGAAGATCTGGATCTGCCGTAACGGCTAACAACTTAAAATCAGACACTTCAGCATAGCGTGCTAACTCGTCAGGGTATCGAATTCCATCAACGACGATCCGCCCCATGTGAAGGTTACCTAAACGATATCTTGCAATAATGTCATTGCCCAAAACCTTGAAAATAGAATCCCCTAACATCCCCAAGCTCTTCCTATCAGGTTCAATACCCATCCCTGCTAAAATTCGCCTCAAAATATCCGAATTAGACGCTGAAACATACCCATACTTCTCCACTAAGTATTTCGTAACTGTAGTCTTACCCGCACGTATTGGGCCGACCATTCCAATTATCGAAGGAAGCTCGGAGGCCATATCAACACCATATAAGAATAAATGTACACCAAAGTTAGGAACATCATACCAACTGATGCTCTAGTCGAAGGAGGATGATCTCTTCTAGTATTCTCTCTAGTTTCCTCACCTGGAAAAAAACCAATTAAGTAGAACTCTAATTGCTTACCTAATGCAAAGAAAAGCAAAAGGGATACTAATGCAATGTCACCCCATAAAGCTTCATAGGCGTTACCTGCAGAAGGTGCGACCCTGCTTATCAGCCATGCCGCAAATGCACAGGCGAAAGAAATTGAACAATAACATAGTATTCCTTGTACGAAGGTATAAACCTTATTACGTTTACGGGTTGGGTGAGGAGTCCGTGGACTATACATAACATCTACGATCACATCCCAGATGAAAAATACTGAAAACACCCACATCATTTGAAGGGCTTCTGGCCTAGCAGATGTAACCCCAACATATGTAGCTATTTCCTTACTTTTCGAATACGCCGAAAAATCTTGCTCCATTGTTTTTGCAATAGCAAAATACAAAATTACTAGAAAAACCTCTATCAATAAAATCACAAACTCTTTTGAAAAAATACTTTTTATTTCGGTCTTATGCCCAGCAGCCTGAGATTTCGACCACATAACCCAGCTCATTGAAACCAGTAAAAGCGCTAGAAATGAGTGACTAAGTGACGCAAACAAAAGCCCATTACTAGAGATTAAGTTACTCCACATCTTGGTGGGGCTGGAGGCTAAATCCCAGCCACCAGTTATAACAAATAGAAGTTCTGCTATTTGCTGCGCAATAGTAGCTGCAACTAACGCGAACAACATTGCTATGAACATGCGTCGAAGCTCATTCTGGCTCGTACCGCTATTCGGTCCTGCATTATTGCTTTGAGTTACAGTACTCATGCACATTCCTTTGATTTTTTCCAAGTCCCAACCTGTCTTAAGGCAGGTCATTTAACAGCATTCAGGTGAAAAAGCCTCACCTAGACACTACTCTAACGTCTAGTCCCCCTGAATGGAGGCCGTTATCACCCCATAATTCACACTACCGGATGCTGACGTTTTTTGCTAATAGGATTGCCTACAGCGCCCCCCCAGATCTTTCAAAGGCCGTGGTGGTGCCGAGAGCCCACACAGTGACCTGGATCGGTAAGCTCGGTCAGTCAGGTGCTGTGGGTCTGGCCCAGGCCCTACATCGACGCGCATAGCCGTCGGTTGGTCGAGCGCGATGATGTGAACATCAAGGAAGCCCTGCGCGGTACCGCCATAACTCTGGCCAAGCCGAAGGGACCTAAAATGATGATGTTCAATTGCGATGTCTGCGGCCGGTTCGTCAGCGACGCACAGCGCTATCGAGAAGATTGCAGCAGGAACTGCGTAACAAGCAACGTTCCCTAGTTAACAATCACTTAGGATAGTGTTTAGCTTGAAAGCCCCAACGCTCCCACTCGTGAATGCTGAGGAAGCCTCCCGCAGTTGATGGAGTTTAATGCGCCTTCAAAGCCTTCATGATTGCGGCTAGTTTTTCTTGCGTAGCTTCGCCCTTAACCTCCACTAACAATTTCTCTTGACCATCTACGGTGCTGGGGGTCTCGCAGCCGACTAAAGCCCCCATCGTCCTGGTAGCCCAAGTTTCTAATGGCCCATGAAATTTGTTTGCTTCATCCATAACTGGAATCTGGCGGACATTGCTCAATGTCTACCCTTTCAATTTGGTCAAACTTAACCGTAGCCATCTGACTTCTCCTTGATCCGGCTCCATGCCGGTCACCCGTAATACCCATATAAACGAATCACGTCAGCCAGCGAGGGCATGGGAGAAAATCTCAAACTCCGAGAGGGGATGGTGATTGCTTAAATGTCATTTAATTTTTGGATATTTCTCCATATGGTCTGCACGAGCTCAATCTTAATAAGAACTTCTCCGCACATGAAGGCGAACTCTAATTTTTGTAGAGCCTCTGCGTTAACTGCGCTATCTATGATTCGGGTGATCTCACTGATTGCTGAGACTATGCCGAAATAGCCACGAACCAAATCTTCCCTACCGAATTCATGCGCAGGCAGTTGATTAAGTGAGTGGATTGAGGATTCCAGCCATTGCTTGTGGACGAGTTTCCAACTCTATCCGAATGCAAAAGCACCGGTTTTTTTCTCGATCATAACCCCAAGAACCGTGACATACGTCGACGCACTTTCCACAACGGCGACGAGAGCATCAACTTTAGCTTTTGCAACCTTCTCTGCCGCTTTCAGTTGATCTCGGCGCTGCGAAGAAACCCAAATTGCAATACCAAGCGCAGCGATTGAGCCAACAGCTTGTACCCAAGACGCCAGTTCTGGATGGACTCCGATCCAACGGAAAACTGCTTCCCAGCTCAACCCACTCCCTTGTACATCCAGGAACTATACCGGCGAGGTATCCCCTATGAACACGTATCGACACACGTTCGCCGCAGTCTGTCCGTCCGACGGCGAAACCATTTCCTTGTCGAGCATATCCGGGCAGCCACCGCGCTGATTAAAAAAGGCTGGCATGAACAGATCACCGATCGCCTGTCGTAATCTTTGGGCGGCGATCAAACCATCATCGCTACGCACGGCACGCCTGTCGGCGGTAAGCGAGAGGATGCGGCAAAGTTCCTGGCCGGCCGGCACGCGCTGGTGCCGTTTCCGTGCAAGGACGATCTTGGGATTGTCGTCGATGTGTGCAAATCGTTTGTTTTCGATAACGGCGCGTTCACGGTTTGGAAAAAAGGCGGCCAGGTAGACGTCGACGGCTACACCCGTTGGGCCGAAGAATGGCATCGGCACCCAGGATTCACTTGGGCATTCATTCCGGACGTCATCGACGACGACGAAGAGACCAACGACGACCTAATTCGGCAGTGGCCAGAGGAACTTCGCGGTGTGCCTGTCTGGCACTTACACGAATCGACTGAGCGCCTGCAACGGCTGGCGAGGTCCCTTGGCAGTTCTGGGCAATGCGCTACACCGGGCACTGGGCCATGGTGGAGGCGGATGGGCGCCGCGATGGACGCTGTCTGCGACGACCAGGGCCGACCGATGTGCAGGCTGCACGGGTTGCGGATGCTCGCCCCGGCCATCTTCCAGCACCTACCTTTCGCATCAGCCGACTCGACGAACGCTGCGGTGAATGGCGGAAGCATCAGCCGATTCGGCATGTACGCCCCGCCCACTACTGGCCAGCGCGCAAATGTGATCGCAGACCGGATCGAGGCGCACAACAACAGTTCAGCTATTTGACCGCGGGAAAAGCAGCTTGAGATCGCTATCTAAGGGAGTACGGCATTTTCATCCAGAAGCCGCCAAATCTCACCTGGTTGTCCGTCAGTTTCGACAACGAGAATTTTCTTTCCACCCTCGTTGCTTTCGATATCAACGACAATGCCGACACGGCGATCTGTCGCGGACTGATCAACAACCGGATCGCCAATTTCAAAAATAAACTTTTCACCAATGATCATAATTCTCTCCCTGATCCGGCTCCATGCCGGTCACCCGTAATCCCATATCAACGAATCACCTCAGCCGGCGAGGCGTCGCGACGCCCAACACCAAGATCGATACTTGTGACGTCGAAAGAGCTACGAGCGGGAGATCATCCCAGGCAGGGCGCCAAAGACACAAAGCGATAATCTGCTGAGCCTGAAGCAACTGCGCAAAGCCTTCAACGATGCGCCCACTGATGCTGTGAGGCCGCAGATCATCGCGCAGTACAGAGATAGCAGGACAGCGAAGGTACGGGCCAACCGCGAGATCTCACTGCTGTCGCACGCCTACAACATAGCGCGCGAATGGGGTCTTACTGAAAACGACCCTGCCGCCGACGTGCGCAAGAACAAAGAAGCTCCGCGAGACTTTTACGCTACCGAGGAGATCTGGAGCGCGGTATACGCGGTTGCTGCCTCGGAACTGCGTGATGCGATGGACCTGGCCTATCTTACCGCTCAACGCCCAGCGGACACGCCATCGATGAGGGAGGCGGATGCCGTTAACGAATTCCTGCAGGTATCCCAGGGCAAGACATCCAAGAAGCTGCGCATACGCCTGACCGCCGCCGGCGCGCTCAATGACCCGGGGACCCTGGTTGCAAGACTTATCGAGCAGAGACGTTCGCGAGGAGTACGCAACCCTTACCTGATAGTCACCGAGGACGGCCGGCAGGTGACGAAACACATGCATCGTCTGCGATTCGACGATGCTCGCGACAAAGCGATCGCAATCGCCAGAGTGGCTGGCGACGAGGTTCTTGCAGCCAGTATCCGCCAGTTTCAATTCCGTGATATTCGCCCAAAAGCCGCAAGCGAGATCCTCGGCCTGGGCGACGCCAGCCGCCTGCTCGGGTACACGGACAAGCGCATAACAGAGACGGTCTACCGACGCGCCGGGGAGATCGTCAAGCCGACCGCTGACCGCAACTTGCAACGAGTTGCGGAAACCGCCTGAAATGATGCGGAAACGATCAGTAGATAGACTGCTTGATTTCCCAAACCCCAGAAACACAAAAGCCCCGCAATAGCGGGGCTCTTGAGTAAATTTGGCGGGAAACCAGGGATTCGAACCCTGGGAACGCTATTAACGTTCGCCGGTTTTCAAGACCGGTGCATTCAACCACTCTGCCAATTTCCCTTGTGCAACACAGGATTAGCGTAGCCCATCCTGTCTCAGCGGGCGCCATAATACCCGAATGAAACACACTGTCAAACTCTCGCCATCGCTTGTTACAGAGCGTCTGTTATGATCCTTGCGACTGAATGTTTCAAAACTGAAGGAGTGTCGCCATGCGCGAACAAAATTACGCAGTGAATGGAAACGCGCAGGCTGAGCAGCTAGAAGTTAGCCGCGTCCTGCGCAATACGTACGGCTTGCTTGCTCTCACCCTCGCTTTCAGCGGCGTGATGGCCTTCTTAGCCCAGCAAATGCGCGTCGGCTACCCGAATATCTTCGTCGTGCTGATCGGCTTCTATGGTCTGTTCTTCCTGACCAACAAGCTGCGCGACTCGGCCTGGGGCCTGGTGTCGGCGTTTGCTTTGACCGGTTTCATGGGCTTCATCCTCGGCCCGATCCTTAACCGTTACCTCGGCATGGCCGGCGGCGCGGAAGTGGTCAGCTCGGCATTCGCCATGACTGCCCTGGTATTTGGCGGCCTGTCGGCTTACGTGCTGATCTCCCGCAAGGACATGAGCTTCCTGGGTGGTTTCATCACCGCCGGTTTCTTCGTGTTGCTGGCAGCCGTGCTGGCAGGCATGTTCTTCCAGATCAGCGGCCTGCAATTGGCGATCAGCGCCGGTTTCGTGCTGTTCTCCTCGGCGTGCATCCTGTTCCAGACCAGCGCGATCATCCAGGGTGGCGAGCGTAACTACATCATGGCCACCATCAGCCTGTATGTATCGATCTACAACCTGTTTATCAGCCTGTTGCAGATCTTCGGCATCATGAGCCGCGACGACTGATCGCAGCCGCATGTAAAAAGCCCGCTTCGGCGGGCTTTTTGTTGCCTGCGGCTTTATCATTGCCACAGGTTTTGCCTTCAGAGTGTTCCATGAAGTTCGCGATTGCGCTTTTTTCCGCCGCCCATGCGCCCTCCTCGCGCCGTGCCTTGCTGTTCGCTCAAGCGGCGCTGGCCGGCGGTCATGAAATTGTGCGGCTGTTTTTTTATCAGGATGGCGTCTACAGCGCGTCCACCAACATTGTTGCGCCGCAGGATGAGCAGGATATCGCCCGTCAGTGGCGCGAGTTTGTCAGCGAGCATCAGCTTGATGGCGTGGTGTGCATCGCCGCGGCCCTGCGCCGTGGGGTGCTGAATGCCGAAGAGGCCACCCGCTATCAGCGCAGCGCGGTGAATCTGGAGGCGCCTTGGGCGCTGTCCGGGCTTGGGCAACTGCATGACGCCGCCCAGGCCGCTGACCGTTTGATCTGCTTCGGAGGGCCGTGACATGTCGAAATCCTTGCTGGTGATCAGCCGACAGGCGCCGTGGTCCGGCCCCAGCGCCCGCGAAGCGCTGGATATCGTACTGGCTGGCGGCGCGTTTGATTTGCCCATTGGCCTGTTGTTTCTGGACGACGGCGTGTTTCAACTGGCCGCACGCCAGGACGCCAAGGCTGTGCAACAGAAAGACCTCAGCGCCAACCTCCAGGCTTTGGAGTTGTTTGGGGTTGAGGATGTGTTTGCCTGCAGCCATAGCCTCACCGAGCGTGGCCTGACCGCATCCGGCAACGCGCAGCCGCTGAGCAGCGAACAGATCTCACAGATGATTGACCGTTACGACCAGGTGATTACCCTCTGATGTCGACTTTGCATGTGGTATCCCACTCCCCGTTTACCGATAGCCGGCTGGACAGCTGCCTGCGCCTCTGTGGCGCACAAGATGCGATCCTGCTGTGCGGCGACGGCGCCTACGCCCTGCAAACCGCCAGCGCGCCCTTCCAGGCCCTGCAAGCCAAGGGTTTGAAGGTGTTTGTGCTGGCCGAAGACGGCCAGGCGCGCAATCTTTCGGTGCCTGCCTGGGCCGCCAGTGTCGATTACCCGGCCTTCGTCCAGCTGTCGATCGATTACGACAAGGTCAACACCTGGCTATGAACACCCTGACCGCAGGCGAACGCACTCTCGAACTGGACAAGGACGGCTACCTCGTCGACCTGAACGACTGGTCCAGCGACGTGGCCAACGCCCTCGCCGCCGCAGAAGACCTGGCGCTGACCCCGGAACACTGGGAAATCCTCGAACTGCTGCGGGGCTTCTACAGCGAATTCCAGCTGTCGCCCGCCACTCGCCCGCTGATCAAGTACACCGCCTTGAAGCTGGGCCCGGAAAAGGGCAACAGCCTGCACCTCAACCGACTGTTCAAAGGCACTCCCGCCAAACTCGCCGCCAAGCTGGCGGGCCTGCCCAGGCCGACGAATTGCTTATGACTGATTTTGCCCCGTTGATCACTGAAACCCCTGCCGAGCATCCGTTCGCACCGTTCGTGCGCATCCTTGGTAAAGGCAAGCGCGGCGCCCGCAACCTCACCCGTGAGGAAGCCCGGGAAGCCATGGGCATGCTGCTGGACGAGAAGGTCGAAGACACCCAACTCGGCGCCTTCCTGATGCTGTTGCGGCACAAGGAAGAAAGCCCGGAAGAACTCGCAGGCTTTACTGAAGCCGTGCGCGAGCGCCTGAATGCACCGTCACTCAAGGTGGATGTCGACTGGCCTACCTACGCCGGTAAAAAACGCCACCTGCCCTGGTACCTGTTGGCGGCCAAGTGCCTGGCACAGAACGGCGTGCGCATCTTGATGCACGGCGGCGGCGCACATACGGCAGGCCGGCTCTACACCGAGCAATTGCTGGAAGGCTTGCAGATTCCGTTGTGCCGTAACTGGCAACAGGTGGAAGCGGCCCTTGAACAGGGCAACCTGGCGTTTATTCCGCTGGGAGATTGGGCGCCGCAACTGCAGCGCATGATCGACCTGCGCAACACGTTGGGCCTGCGTTCGCCGATCCACTCCCTGGCACGCATCCTCAACCCGTTGAGCGCTCGCTGCGGCCTGCAAAGCATCTTCCACCCGGGCTATCAGGGCGTGCACCGCGATGCCAGCGGCTTGCTCGGCGACAACACCATCGTGGTCAAGGGCGACGGCGGCGAGATCGAGATCAACCCGGACACCATCAGCCACTTGTACGGCACCACTGGCGGCGAAAGCTGGGATGAAGAGTGGCCTGCCCTCTCGGCCCAGCGCCACGTCAAACCTGCCGCCCTGGAGCCCGAGCACCTCAAGGCGTTATGGCGCGGCGACGTGCAGGACAGCTACCCGCAACTGGCACTGATCGCCACCATGGCCCTGGCCTTGCGTGGCCTCGGCCACACGCGGGAGCAAGCGTTTGAACTGGCCCAGCAGTACTGGGACGCCCGGGACAAATCGATTTAGTCGATCATTAACCCCCAGCCTTTGCGCTTTTTGTTCGAACTCAGACCTTTAGACTGCACTCCAACGCTTATTAGCCAAGGAGTCAGTCATGGGTTTGCTGATCGAAGGACGCTGGCATGACCAGTGGTACGAAAGTAGCGCAGACGGCGCCTTCCAACGGGAACAGGCGCAACGCCGCAACTGGGTGACCGGCGATGGCGAACCCGGCCCGACCGGCGAAGGCGGTTTCGCGGCCGAAGCCGGTCGCTATCATCTGTACGTCTCCCTCGCCTGCCCCTGGGCACACCGCACCTTGATCCTGCGCAAGCTCAAAGGCCTGGAAAGCCTGATTGATGTGTCCGTGGTCAGTTGGTTAATGCTCGAGAACGGCTGGACCTTCGACAAGGCCCACGGCTCCAGCGGCGACAAGCTCGACGACTTCACCTACATGCACCAACGCTACACCGCCGACACCGCCAACTACACCGGGCGTGTCACGGTGCCGGTGTTGTGGGACAAGAAACTCAAGCGGATTGTCAGCAATGAATCGGCGGAGATTATTCGCATGTTCAACAGTGCGTTTAATCAACTGACCGGCAATCAACTGGATTTCTATCCCGAGGCCCAGCGCTCGACCATCGATGCACTGAACGACCGGATCTATCCCGCCGTGAACAATGGCGTATATCGCGCAGGCTTTGCCACGTCGCAAAAGGCGTATGAAGCGGCATTTGATGATGTGTTCGCCGAGTTGGATCACCTTGAGCAGCACTTGGGTGAGCATCGTTACCTGGCCGGGGAATACCTGACGGAAGCCGATGTAAGGCTTTTCACCACGGCGATTCGGTTTGATGCGGTGTACTACAGCCACTTCAAATGCAACCTGCGGCGGATTGCGGATTATCCGAACTTGTCGAACTGGCTAAGGGAGCTGTATCAGTGGCCGGGGATTGCCGAGACGGTGGATTTTGCCCACATCAAGGGGCATTACTACGCCAGTCACCGCACGATTAATCCGACGGGGATTGTGCCGAAGGGGCCTTTACAGGCGTTTGATGCCGCTCATGACCGATACCGGTTGAGCGGGAAAGGCGTCTGGAGTTGATCCAAGCCCTGTAGGAGCGAGCTTGCTCGCGAAAAACTCAAGGGTACCGCGTTCATTCAGAATGAGCGCGTTATCGTTGACGACCTTCGCGAGCAAGCTCGCTCCTACAGTTGGAATGTGTCGCGCTTGTCAGACTTGCGACTGAGCGCCTTCAAACCACTTCAGCTTCTCACGCAACTGCACCACTTCTCCCACAATCACCAGTGTCGGTGCATGAACTTCATGCTCCGCCACCATGCGTGGCAAATCAGCCAGGGTGCCGGTAAACACCCGCTGGTTAGACGTAGTGCCCTGCTGGATCAACGCCGCCGGTGTATCCGGCGAGCGGCCATGCTGGATCAGCTGTTCGCAGATGATCGGCAACCCGATCAACCCCATGTAGAACACCAGGGTTTGCGACGGCCCCACCAGGTCACTCCATGGCAGGTCCGAAGTCCCGTCCTTCAAGTGCCCGGTAATGAAGCGAACCGATTGCGCATAGTCGCGGTGGGTCAGTGGAATACCGGCATACGCCGCGCAACCACTGGCTGCCGTAATCCCAGGCACCACCTGGAACGGGATGCCATGGGCCGCCAGTTCCTCGATCTCTTCACCACCACGCCCAAAGATGAACGGATCCCCCCCCTTGAGCCGCAGCACGCGTTTGCCTTGCTTGGCCAGGTCCACCAGTTGCTGGTTGATCTGGTCTTGCGGCACCGCATGGTCGGCGCGACGCTTGCCGACGTACACCCGCTCGGCATCGCGACGGCACAGCTCAAGAATCGCCGGCGCCACCAAACGGTCGTACAGCACCACATCGGCCTGTTGCATCAAGCGCAGCGCGCGGAAGGTCAGCAGGTCCGGATCACCCGGGCCTGCGCCCACCAGGTAGACTTCGCCCGGTGCGTGAGGCGGCGCGCCGTTGATTTTCTCCACCAGCAAACGCTCGGCTTCATCGCCCTGCCCGGCCAGTTGCCGATCAGCAATCGGGCCTTGAAAGACCTCTTCCCAGAACGCGCGACGTTGCTGCACATCCGGGAACAAGCCTTTGACCTGGCTGCGAAACCGCGCCGCCAACCCGGCCAGTTGGCCGTAAGTCGAAGGAATCCAGGTTTCAAGCTTGGCGCGAATCAAGCGTGCCAGCACCGGCGCATCGCCGCCGCTGGACACTGCGATCACCAAAGGCGAACGGTCGACAATCGCCGGGAAGATCACGCTGCACAAGGCTGGCGCATCCACCACATTGACCGGTACGCAACGGCGCCGGGCATCGCTGGACACTTGCGCGTTCAACGGCTCGTCGTCGGTCGCGGCGATGATCAGGGTGCAACCGTCGAGGTCGGCCTCCTGATAACCGCGCAAAATCAGTTCACCACCACTGCCCTGCACCAGTTCACGCAACTGGTCTTCAATCTGGGGAGCAACCACCCGCAACAACGCGCCGGCGTCGGCCAGCAGCCGGGATTTGCGCAAGGCAATCTCCCCGCCACCGACGACCAACACACGACTGCCGCGCAGGTTATGAAACAGCGGCAGAAATTCCATTTAGCCGATGACCTCAACGCCCGCCATGTAAGGCTTGAGCACGTCAGGTACGCGGATCGAACCGTCAGCCTGCTGGTAGTTTTCCAGCACGGCCACCAGGGTACGGCCTACCGCCAGGCCCGAACCGTTGAGGGTGTGGACCAGCTCAGGCTTGCCGGTTTCCGGGTTACGGAAACGCGCCTGCATGCGACGGGCCTGGAAATCACCGCAGTTGGAGCACGACGAAATCTCGCGGTATTTGTCCTGGCTCGGCACCCACACTTCCAGGTCGTAAGTCTTCACGGCACTGAAACCCATGTCGCCGGTGCACAGCGCCAGAACGCGGTACGGCAGTTCCAGCAGTTGCAGGACGCGTTCGGCGTTGGCGGTCAGACCTTCCAAGGCTTCCATGGAGGTCGACGGCTCGACAACCTGCACCATCTCGACCTTGTCGAACTGGTGCTGGCGGATCATGCCGCGCGTATCGCGACCCGATGCACCGGCTTCACTGCGGAAGCACGGCGAGTGGGCGACAAACTTGAGCGGCAGTTGCTTGGCGTCGAGGATTTCCCCGGCCACGATGTTGGTCAGCGACACTTCGGCGGTCGGGATCAGGTACAGATCGGCTTCGCCATCGCGGCTGATCTTGAACAGGTCTTCCTCGAACTTCGGCAGTTGGCTGGTACCCATCAACGCCGGCGCCTGAACCAGGTACGGGGTGTAAGCCTCTTCGTAGCCGTGTTCGCCGGTGTGCAGGTTGATCATGAACTGCGCCAGGGCACGGTGCATGCGCGCGATCGGGCCGCGCAGCAAGGCAAAGCGCGCGCCGGACATTTTGGCCGCCGTTTCGAAATCCAGGCCACCGGTCAATTCGCCCAGGGCGACGTGGTCCTTGATCTCGAAATCGAAGGCTTTTGGCGTGCCCCAGCGACGGACTTCGACGTTGCCGTCTTCGTCTTCGCCAATCGGCACGGATTCGTGCGGCAAGTTCGGGATGCCCAGCAGGATCGAGTCCAGTTCGGTCTGGATCGCGTCCAACTCGACTTTGCCGGAAGCCAACTCGCCAGCCATACGCTCGACGTCCGCCATCAATGGCGCGATGTCTTCGCCGCGCTGCTTGGCCTGACCGATGGATTTGGAACGCGCATTACGCTCAGCCTGCAGTGCTTCCGTGCGGGTCTGGACGGTCTTACGCTGTTCTTCCAGCGCTTCGATGCGCGCAACATCCAAGGCAAAGCCACGGGATGCCAGGCGGTCCGCTACGTCCTGAAGGTTGCTACGTAACAGTTTGGAATCGAGCATGTCGGTCTCTCGTTTATCAAAGTTTGGTCAAGGACAGGCCAGCCCAGGTGGCGAGCAGCCCGCCGAACACGCTGATGGCCAGGTACCCGAAGGCGACCGGTGCCTGCCCGCTTTCCAGCAGTCGCAGCGTGTCCAGTGAAAAGGATGAAAAGGTCGTCAGACCGCCTACAAAGCCGACAATCAAGCCGGCACGAATCTCAATCGGCACTTCCGGGCGAAGCAGAAACCACCCGTACAACAAGCCGATGATCAAACAGCCCACCAGGTTGACCGCCAGGGTCGCCGCATAAAAATGCTTCGGCCAGTTGGCGCTGACCCAGGTGCTGGTGGCGAAACGCAATAATGTACCAGCGATGCCGGCCACGGACACGGCAAGAATCGTTCTGAGCACTACTTTCTCCGCTGTTTCGGACTGAGCCGGTCAAGTTGAGCGAGGTGATTGAGCTTTTCGCCAATCTTCAGCTCCAGGCCACGCGGCACCGGCTGGTAGAAAGGCTGCGGCTCAAGGTCATCCGGGAAGTAATCTTCGCCAGCCGCATAGGCGTCCGGCTCATCGTGGGCGTAACGGTATTCATCGCCGTAGCCAAGCTGCTTCATCAGCTTGGTCGGCGCATTGCGCAGGTGCAGCGGCACTTCCAGGGAGCCATGCTCGGCGGCAGCACGCAGGGCGGACTTGAAGCCCATGTACACCGCGTTGCTTTTCGGCGCGCAGGCCAGATAGGTGATGGCCTGGGCCACCGCCAACTCGCCTTCCGGGCTGCCCAGGCGTTCCTGCACTTCCCAGGCGGCCAGGCACAGGCTCAGCGCCCGCGGGTCGGCATTGCCGATGTCTTCACTGGCCATGCGCACCACGCGCCGGGCCAGGTACAGCGGGTCGCAACCGCCGTCGATCATCCGCGCAAACCAATACAGCGCGCCGTCGGGATTAGAGCCGCGCACCGACTTGTGCAACGCGGAAATCTGGTCGTAGAACGCTTCACCGCCCTTGTCGAAACGCCGGCGGGTGTCGCCCAAAAGGCTTTGCAGCAAATCGACGCCGATCTCGCTGCCGTCCTCGGCGAGGTCGGAGGCGTTCTCCAGCAGATTGAGAAAACGTCGACCGTCACCGTCAGCCGCGGTCAGCAGAATCTTGAAGCCTTCCTCGCTGACACTCAGTTGGCGCTTGCCCAAGCCCTTGTCTTCGCTCAGCGCGCGCTGCAACAGCTTCTGCATCGCCGCTTCATCGAGGCTTTTGAGCACATAGACACGCGCCCGAGACAGCAAGGCGTTGTTCAATTCAAAGGACGGGTTTTCGGTGGTGGCGCCAATAAAGATCAGCGTGCCGTCTTCGACATACGGCAAGAACGCATCCTGCTGCGATTTGTTGAAGCGATGCACTTCGTCGACAAACAGGATGGTGCGCTTGCCGTATTGCCCGGCCTGCTGCTTGGCGACTTCCACCGCCTGACGGATTTCCTTGACCCCGGCCAGCACCGCCGAAACCGTTTCGAAGTGGGCATCCGAGACTTTCGCCAGGAGCCGCGCCAGGGTGGTTTTACCCACGCCCGGCGGCCCCCAGAAAATCATCGAGTGCAGCGCACCCTGCTCCAGGGCTTCGCGCAAAGGCTTGCCGCGAGCGAGCAGGTGTTCTTGCCCGACGTACTCGTCCAGGTTGGTCGAACGCAGGCGCGCCGCCAGAGGCTGAGCAATCGGGTCACTTCGAAACAGGTCCATGGGCAGCGTTTGAAACCTCTAGGCAGTTTATTCCTGGATCACGTCGGCACCCTTCGGGATGTCGAACTTGAACTTGGACGCGGCCACCGGCTCGTTGGCCTTGACCCCGGTGAACAGGATATTGGTGCGTTGGCCGACGCTGTCCACCAACTGCATGTCGTTGATCACGCCGTTGCGGAACGACAGGCGCAGGCTGTCGAACAGCGTGTCCTTGGATTTCGGCTTCAGCGTGAAGTCGATGACGTTGCTGGCCTGCTTGGAGGTGATATCAAAACTCTGGCTGATCTGCGACACATCGCCCGACAACAGCAACGCCGGGGTCTGGCTCAGGCGCGGATCGAGCTTCTTGATGGTCGCCTGTTCCAGGTCCGGGTCCCACAGGGTGACTTTCTGGCCGTCGGAAACGATGGTCTGCTCGTTTGGCGCGTCGGTTTTCCAGTAGAACAGCCCAGGACGCTGCACGGCCATTTCGCCGGCGGTTTCCTGCAATTGAGTGCCGCCACCGTCCAGGGTCAACTGGGAGAAGCGCGCGCTCAGAGTCTTTGATTTGTCCAGCAGGTTGGTCAGGCTCGCAACGGAAGCCGGGTCAGCGTGAGCCGAAACAGCAGTCAGGGCCAATGCCGGCAACAACAGCATGCGGATAAGACGCATGGGAGTCCTCTTAGATTCGTTTACAAGGCGTGCCGCGTGTTGCCACGCGGCACGTAATCAGTCACGCATCTGCGCTGGCGCGATGACTTCGCGCGAGCCGTTGGTGTTCATCGAGGTGACTACGCCGGCCATTTCCATGGCTTCGATCATGCGCGCAGCACGGTTGTAGCCAATCTTCAGCTTGCGCTGTACCGCAGAGATTGAGGCGCGGCGGCTTTCAAGGACAAACTGCACGGCTTCGTCATAGAGCGCATCGGTCTCGGCATCATCGTCGCCACCGCTGCTGCCACCGTCGAAGCCGCTGCCGGCTTCTTCGACGCCTGCGAGGATGTCGTCGTTGTATTCCGGGGCGCCGCGCAGTTTCCAGGCTTCCACCACACGGTGCACTTCATCATCGGAGACGAAGGCGCCGTGAACGCGGATCGGCAGGCTGGTGCCCGGCGGCATGTAGAGCATGTCACCGTGGCCCAGCAGTTGCTCGGCGCCGCCCTGGTCGATAATGGTCCGGGAGTCGATCTTGCTCGATACCTGGAACGCCATGCGGGTCGGGATGTTGGCCTTGATCAGGCCGGTGATCACGTCCACCGACGGGCGCTGGGTAGCGAGGATCAAGTGGATACCGGCGGCACGGGCCTTCTGGGCGATACGGGCGATCAGCTCTTCGACCTTCTTGCCGACGATCATCATCATGTCGGCGAATTCGTCGACCACCACCACGATGGTCGGCAGCTTGGTGAGCAGCGGCGCTTCGTCGTGAATGCTTTCGCGCTTGTACAGCGGGTCGGTCAGCGGTGTGCCGGCGTCCTGGGCTTCCTTGACCTTGGCGTTGAAGCCCGACAGGTTACGCACGCCCATCTTCGCCATCAGCTTGTAGCGGCGCTCCATCTCGGCGACGCTCCAGCGCAGGGCGTTGGCCGCGTCCTTCATGTCGGTCACTACCGGGCACAGCAGGTGCGGAATGCCTTCGTAGATCGACAGCTCGAGCATTTTCGGGTCGATCATGATCAGCTTGGCGTCTTCCGGGCCAGACTTGAACAGGATCGACAGGATCATCGCGTTCACACCCACCGACTTACCGGAACCGGTGGTACCGGCGACCAGCAAGTGGGGCATTTTCGCCAGGTCGGTGATCACCGGCTTGCCGCCGATGTCGTGGCCCAGTGCCAAGGTGACCGGCGATTTGAAGTTGTCGTATTCCGGGGTCGACAGCACTTCAGAGAAGCGCACGATCTGCCGGTCTTCGTTGGGAATCTCGATACCGACGGTGGTCTTGCCCGGAATCACTTCCACCACCCGCACGCTGGTCACGGCCAGCGAACGCGCCAGATCCTTGGCCAGGTTGGAAATGCGGCTGACCTTCACGCCGGCAGCCGGCTGGATTTCGTAGCGGGTAATCACCGGGCCCGGGTGGATCGAGTCCACCGAGACTTCGACGCCGAATTCCTTGAGCTTGATTTCCAGCAGGTGGCCAACGGCCGCCAGGGACTCAGGGGAGTAGTTGAGCTGTTTCTTTTCCGCCGGGTCGAGAATCGAGATCGGCGGCAAGGTGCCTTCCACGGCGCTGTCGACAAACAACGGCGCCTGTTTCTCTTTCTGCACGCGGTGGCTTGGCTCGGGCGCTTTGGGCGGCGCCGGTGCGATCACCGGCGGCACCTGCTTCTCGCGGTCCGACATGTGCTTGGTCAGGGCCTGTTCGCGTTCGATCAGGCGCTCCTTGACCTTGGCTTGCTCACGCCGGTCCGGCGTGCTCGGGGCCACCACCTCATTGACGCGGGTATCGACCTCACGCAACTGCGCAACCATGCGCTTGCGATCAACCCGGGCCGACCACCAGCGATTGGCGGCGCCCTGGAACAGTTCGAGCAGGTCGAGGGTGATCTTGCCGGTCACGTCCATGACCTTGAACCAGGACAGGTCGGTAAACACGGTGAGGCCAAACAGGAACAGCGCGATAAACATCAGGGTGCTGCCCTGGATGTTCAGGCTCCTGCGGGCCAGGTCGCCGAGGCTTTCGCCCAATGCGCCGCCAGCACCGGCCGGCAAGCCGGTAGGTGCGTGGAAATGAATGTGTGCGAGGGCGGCGCCCGACAGTACAAGGAACACCAGGCCGATCAGGCGCCAGGAGAACAGCCAGCCGCTCCACTGCCACGGCTCATGACGCTGACGGAAGATCTGCCAGGTCTTGATGGCCAGCAATAACGGGAAGATATAGGCGAAATAACCCAACACCATGAACAGGATATCGGCGCTGTAGGAGCCGGCCGGGCCACCGAAGTTCTGCACGTCTTCGATCTTGCTGTTGTGGCTCCAGCCTGGATCGTCCTTGCCATAGGTGAGCAAGGCCATCATCAGGAACAGGCACAGTGCGCCGATGGCGATCAGTGCACCTTCCTTGAGTCGATAGTGCAGGTGCTGGCGCCAGGCGGGCACGACTGCGGCTTTAGGTGTAGCGGCGGATTTCTTCAAAACGGGTCTTTTCCTGCGCCTTTAGCGCGTCCATCTATTGAATGACTGCAAAATACTGCTCAATCCGAGCAGGTAAAAAATGAACGAGTGCCAGTGAAGCTACTTTTAACACTCTGCAACTGATTCATGAAACGGCGATAACGCCTGAATGGCCGCATTGTACGGGTTTGTGCGCGCTATGCCACGCACTAGGCCCTACGTTGCACAGCATAGCCAATCTTCGGTTTCATAACGCTCAATTTGAGCATGCATTGTCTTTACTGACAAAGGCTTATGAGCTGTTTTTGCCAATCCAGGCTAGCTTGCCGACCGACGTACGCGATTACGACCACGGCCCCGGCATAGAGTTGCAGAAACACCCGTTCATGCTTATCTGCACCGATCCCATGTTCGGGGTAGCCCCAGAGCGTTTCGTCGACAATAATCACAGCTCTTGCAACGGGCAACATCGCCGTTACCGCCCTCCCCTTCCGTAAGCCTGGATGCCATGCTGACCTGGTTACAACGCAACACCCTGACGTTTCCACCGCTGGCCAAGGCCATGCGCGAACCCAATGGCCTGCTCGCCGCCGGTGGCGACCTGTCGGCCGACCGCTTGATCCAGGCCTATCGCCATGGCTGCTTTCCCTGGTTCTCGGAGGGCCAGCCAATCCTCTGGTGGTCACCCGACCCGCGCACCGTGCTGTTCCCCGACGAGCTGCATGTTTCCCGCAGCCTCGGCAAACTGTTGCGCCAGCAGCGTTATACGGTGACCTTTGACCAGGATTTCGCCGCCGTCATCCAGGCCTGCGCGGCGCCGCGCAGTTATGCCGACGGCACATGGATCACCGAAGCCATGCAGAGTGCCTACCTGCAGCTGCACCAGCGCGGCTATGCGCACTCGGTGGAAGTCTGGGACGAAGGCGAGCTGGTCGGCGGCTTGTACGGCCTGGCGATGGGCCAGTTGTTTTTCGGCGAATCGATGTTCAGTCGCGCCGACAACGCCTCCAAATTCGGCTTCGCCACCCTGGTCAGGCAATTGCAGGCATGGGGCTTTGTGCTGATCGACTGCCAGATGCCCACCGACCACCTGCACAGCCTCGGCGCCCGCGCCATTCCCCGCAGCGACTTTGCCAACTACCTGCGCGACCATTTGGACCAAACCAGCTCTGCGCCATGGGTTTCCTAGGCGACTTCCCCGCACCTGGCTTACACTTATTTCAAAGCTTATCCGAGGGTTGATCATGACCGAGCTGGCGCGTTTGAAGTTTTATGCCACTCAACCCCACTCTTGCAGCTATCTGCCCGATGAGCAGGCCACCACGCTGTTCCTCGACCCCAGCCAGCCGATGGACGTGCATGTGTATGCCGATTTGTCGGAAATGGGCTTCCGGCGCAGCGGCGACCACCTTTACCGGCCCCACTGCCAGAACTGCAACGCCTGCGTACCGGCGCGCATCCCGGTGGCGCAGTTCCTGGCGGACCGTAATCAGAAACGCATCCTAAAGCGCAATGCCGACCTGACCGTCACCGCCGCCAAACCGGGTTTCAGCGAAGAATACTTCGACCTTTACCAGCGCTACATCGAGCAGCGCCACGCCGACGGCGACATGTTCCCGCCCAGCCGCGACCAGTTTTCCACCTTCCTGGTGCGCGACCTGCCCTTCTCACGCTTCTACGAGTTTCGCCTTGAGGGACGCCTGGTGGCGGTAGCCGTCACCGACCTGCTGCCCAATGGCCTGTCGGCGGTCTACACCTTTTATGAGCCTAGCGAGGAGCGGCGCAGCTTGGGACGCTTTGCGATCCTGTGGCAAATCGGCGAAGCCCTGCGCATGGAATTGGAGGCGGTGTACCTCGGATACTGGATAAAAAACTGCAAAAAGATGAACTACAAGACCCAATATCGGCCCATTGAGCTGTTAATTAACCAAAGATGGGTCACCTTGAACTAGAACCTCTTGGCTTAAACACCCTTTTTCGGGCACAATGCACGCCGCTTTTGCCTGGCGCAGTTGCACCGGGCCATTCACTGGATACCGAGGGCTTTACTGCATGTCGAAAGAAGACAGCTTCGAAATGGAAGGCACTGTCGTCGACACCCTGCCCAACACCATGTTTCGTGTGGAGTTGGAAAATGGGCACGTCGTAACCGCGCATATCTCCGGCAAGATGCGCAAGAATTACATCCGTATTCTTACCGGTGACAAAGTGCGCGTCGAACTGACGCCCTATGACCTGAGCAAAGGGCGCATCACTTACCGCGCCCGTTAATCAAGTCAATACAAGACGCCCGGTTATGCCGGGCGTTTTTGTGTGTGCGCTATTTACCTGAGACCAGAAATCCCTTGTGGGAGCGGGTTTGCTCGCGAATGCGGGGTGTCAGTCATTGATTGTGTCGACTGGCACACCGCATTCGCGAGCAAGCCCGCTCCCACATTTGATCTCCATCAGTTCCAAGACAACAAAAAGGCGCCTCTCGGCGCCTTTTTGTTTTGTTGCTTCAGCTATCAGGCCATTTCAGCCGTGGTCTCGAAGTCGAAGGTCAGCTCGCCGTCCTTCAGGTCGATATGCACCACGCCACCATGGTCTGCCAGTTCGCCGAACAGGATCTCTTCCGCCAGTGGGCGCTTGATCTTGTCCTGGATCAGGCGAGCCATTGGCCGAGCGCCCATTGCCGCATCGTAGCCACCTTCTGCCAGCCAGTTGCGCGCCGCGTCCGTAACTTCCAGCTGCACACGCTTGTCTTCCAACTGCGCCTGAAGCTCGGTGAGGAACTTGTCCACCACGCTTTTGATGACCTCATGGCTGAGGCGACCAAACTGGATAATGGTGTCCAGACGGTTGCGGAATTCCGGCGTGAAGCTCTTCTTGATCACTTCCATGGCGTCGGAAGAGTGATCCTGATGAGTGAAGCCAATGGAAGCCCGCGCGGCCGTTTCGGCACCGGCGTTGGTGGTCATGATCACGATCACGTTGCGGAAGTCCGCCTTGCGCCCGTTGTTGTCGGTCAGGGTGCCGTGGTCCATTACCTGCAACAGCAGGTTGAAGACTTCCGGGTGCGCCTTCTCGATTTCATCGAGCAGCAGTACGCAATGTGGCTGCTTGGTGATCGCCTCGGTCAACAGGCCGCCCTGGTCGAAGCCGACATAGCCCGGAGGCGCACCGATCAGGCGCGACACAGTGTGACGCTCCATGTATTCGGACATGTCGAAACGCACCAGCTCGATACCCATGGCCTTGGCCAGTTGCCGCGCTGCTTCGGTCTTGCCGACACCGGTAGGCCCGGCAAACAGGAACGAACCGACCGGCTTGTCCGGCGACTTGAGGCCCGCACGGGACAGCTTGATCGCCGTGGACAGCGAGTCGATGGCCGCATCCTGACCAAACACGGTCAGCTTGAGGTCACGCTCCAGGTTGCGCAGCAGTTCCCGGTCGGACGTGTTGACGTGTTTTGGCGGAATACGCGCGATCTTCGCCACGATGTCCTCGACCTGAGGCACGTCGATGCGCTTCACACGCTTCTCGACCGGCTGCAGGCGCTGGTAGGCACCCGCCTCGTCGATCACGTCGATGGCCTTGTCCGGCATGTGCCGGTCATTGATGTAGCGCGACGCCAGCTCGGCGGCTGCTCGCAGCGCCTCATCGGTGTACTCGATGCCATGGTGCGCTTCGAAACGCCCCTTGAGCCCGCGCAGGATGCCGATGGTGTCTTCAACCGAAGGCTCGGACACGTCCACTTTCTGGAAGCGGCGCGCCAGGGCACGGTCTTTTTCGAAGATCCCGCGGAATTCCTGGAACGTGGTCGAACCGATGCAACGGATATCACCCGAAGACAGCAGCGGCTTGAGCAGGTTCGACGCATCCATCACGCCACCGGAAGCAGCACCGGCACCAATGATGGTGTGGATTTCGTCAATGAACAGGATCGCCTGCGGGCGTTTTTTCAGCTCACCGAGCAGCGCCTTGAAGCGCTTCTCGAAGTCGCCACGGTATTTGGTCCCGGCGAGTAGCGCGCCCAGGTCAAGGGAGTAGACGACGCTGTTGGCCAGCAGGTCTGGCACCTGGTTATCAACAATGCGTTTGGCCAGGCCTTCGGCAATCGCGGTTTTACCCACGCCTGCTTCACCGACCAACAGCGGGTTGTTTTTGCGGCGACGCGCCAGGATCTGCGCCACGCGTTCAACTTCCAGCTCGCGCCCTACCAGCGGATCGATCCGCCCCTGGCGCGCCAGTTCGTTGAGGTTGCTGGCATAGGCATCCAGCGGGTTGCTCGAAGAAGAAGACTCACCGCCCTCGTCATCCTGCATATCCTGCTCACCTTCTGAGTGATCGCCATGCCCTGGCACTTTGGAAATGCCATGGGCGATGTAGTTGACGACATCAATACGGGCAACGCTTTGCTGCTTGAGCAGGAATACGGCCTGGCTTTCCTGCTCGCTGAAGATCGCCACGAGCACATTGGCCCCTGTGACTTCGCGCTTGCCGGAGCTCTGTACGTGGAAAACGGCACGCTGCAGTACCCGCTGGAAGCCCAGGGTAGGTTGGGTCTCGCGGTCCTCGTCATGAACGGGGATCAACGGCGTGGTGGAGTCGATAAACTCCTGCAGGTCATGCTTGAGTTTGTCGAGATTGGCACCACACGCACGCAGTACGGTGGCGGCAGCTTCGTTATCCAAAAGTGCCAGCAGCAGGTGTTCGACGGTCATGAATTCATGACGCTTCGAACGGGCCTCCTTGAAGGCAAGATTGAGGGTGACTTCGAGCTCGCGGTTTAACATAGCTTCACCTCATACCCAAGTGGTCGGAGTTAACCGTCCTTCTCGATTTCACAGAGTAGCGGATGCTGGCTTTCCCTGGCGTACTGGTTGACCTGCATGGCCTTTGTCTCGGCGATGTCGCGGGTAAACACTCCACATACTGCCCGTCCTTCTGTGTGAACGGCCAGCATTACCTTGGTCGCCAACTCGCGGTTCAGGTTAAAAAACACCTCGAGCACTTCGACGACGAAATCCATCGGTGTGTAGTCATCGTTGAACAAAACCACCTTGTACATCGGCGGCGCCTGTAAAGCAGGCTTGGCCTCCTGAACAGCAATGCCTGCAGAACCATCGTCGTCTTCATGACCATCCGGATGATCTTTATGGAGAGTCGGGCGATCCTGATTGAATGTTAGTCGAATCTGGCTGATTGCATGCATGGAAAGAAAGGTTCGTCAGTGGTTCAAATACAGTGGTGGGGGCGGCCTGTCAGATTTTCAACTCTGACCGACTGGTCGCCTTGACTATCGGCAAATCAGTGTTACAACCAATAGAACCCACAGTGGGTAAAAAAGGTCCGCGCAGTCAACCTTATTTATTCGGGTTAGGACGGATAAACTGGATGATACTCCAGTGATGGAGTCTGGTGCAGAGGGATATGGGCATGGCAAGCGGTAAGGTCAAATGGTTCAACAATGCCAAGGGTTACGGCTTCATTAATGAAGACGGCAAGGAAGACGACCTTTTTGCGCATTACTCGGCAATCCAAATGGATGGCTACAAGACTCTGAAGGCAGGGCAACCGGTTTCCTTCGAAATCATTCAGGGACCCAAAGGCTTGCATGCAGTGAATATCGGCGCGCCCGTCAGCCTAGGCACCGCCAAAGAAGACGTCGCTCAAAAATCAGAAAAACAGTCGGCCTGATCAGCCGCTGAGCAAACGCTCTAAAAAAAACCGGCCATCAAGGCCGGTTTTTTTATGCCTGCCTATAAGTCTACATATGCGAAATCAGCGCATCCCCGAAGGCGGACGAAGACAGCAACTTGGCGCCGTCCATCAAGCGATGGAAATCATAAGTCACAGTCTTGGCCGAAATAGCACCGTTGGTGCCCTTGATGATCAGGTCGGCCGCTTCAGTCCAGCCCATGTGACGCAGCATCATTTCCGCCGACAGGATCAGCGAACCCGGGTTGACCTGGTCCTTGCCGGCATACTTCGGCGCGGTACCGTGGGTGGCTTCGAACATGGCCACGGTGTCGGACAGGTTGGCACCCGGCGCAATACCGATGCCGCCCACTTCCGCCGCCAGGGCGTCGGACAGGTAGTCACCGTTAAGGTTAAGCGTAGCGATCACGTCATATTCCGCAGGGCGCAGCAGGATCTGCTGGAGCATGGCGTCGGCAATTGCATCCTTGACCACCACATTCTTGCCGGTGCGCGGGTTCTTGAATTGCATCCACGGCCCGCCATCGAGCAGGGTCGCGCCGAATTCTTCGGCCGCCACTTCGTAGGCCCATTCCTTGAAGGCACCTTCGGTGAACTTCATGATGTTGCCTTTGTGCACGATGGTCAGCGAGTCGCGGTCGTTATCCACTACATATTGCAGAGCCTTGCGCGCCAGGCGCTTGGTGCCTTCCAGGGACACCGGCTTGACGCCGATCCCGCAATTCTGGTCGAAACGGATCTTGGTGACGCCCATCTCTTCTTTCAGGAACTTGATGACCTTGATCGCTTCCGGGGAGCCAGCCTTCCACTCGATACCGGCGTAAATATCCTCGGAGTTCTCACGGAAGATGGTCATGTCCACATCGCCTGGCTTCTTGACCGGGCTTGGCACGCCTTCGAACCAGCGCACCGGGCGCAGGCACACATAAAGGTCGAGCTGTTGACGCAGGGCCACGTTCAGCGAACGGATGCCGCCACCGACCGGGGTGGTCAGCGGGCCCTTGATGGAAACCACGTAGTCCTTGACCGCATCCAGGGTTTCCTGGGGCAGCCAGGTGTCCTGGTCGTAAACCTGAGTGGCCTTTTCGCCGGCATAAACCTCCATCCAAGAGATCTTGCGCTTGCCGCCATAAGCCTTGTTAACAGCCGCATCGACAACCTTGATCATCACCGGGCTGATGTCGACGCCAATACCGTCGCCCTCAATGAAGGGGATGATCGGGTTGTCAGGAACATTGAGAGAATGGTCTGCATTGACGGTGATTTTGTCGCCGACTGCCGGAACCTGAATCTTCTTGTATCCCATGCTGAACTCCATCTATGGATTGAACATCTGGCTGCGTTCGAGCCTACTCCAGATAAATGAGGACTGAAACCTCAGGCCCTGCACATTTGCGTCGAAAACAGCACATTTAGTGGCCTACAAGCTTGAAAGCAAAGGGAAAAGCGCCAATCTTGAGCACACTATGCGACTTTGGGCGTAACCCGCTGCCTGCGACCTTTAGACCAATGGACGACACACCTTTTGTATGAAGGCTCGGCGTAAGCATAGCGACCTATGTATAATGCCGCCGCTGACCAAAGAGTCACGACGGCCGACCGCTCTACATTGATGCCCTCCGCCCGAAAAGCCGGACTATTACAATAGTCCACCCGCTTGACGCTCGACTGATGCAACCCAACATCACCGCGAAGAAACTTCGACATTTCGCTCATGGATGACTTTGAACGAACGCGCTTTACCCGGCGCATCTCGAGTTTCTGCGCATGCTTTCAGCAAAGAAGAGAGTTAATCCGAATATGCCCACCCGCTCGAAGATCATCTACACCTTCACCGACGAAGCCCCAGCCCTCGCCACCTATTCACTGCTGCCTATCGTAGAGGCCTTCACCGCTTCCGCTGATATTGCCGTGGAAACCCGCGACATTTCCCTGGCCGCGCGCATCCTCGCAAGCTTCCCCGAGCAACTGGGCGCCAAGGCTGTGCCGGACCACCTCGCCGAACTGGGCGACCTGGCCGTAACCCCTGAAGCCAACATCATCAAGCTGCCGAACATCAGCGCTTCGACCCCTCAGCTGCAGGCCGCCATCAAGGAACTGCAAGCCCAGGGCTTCGACCTGCCGGACTACCCGGAAACCGTAACCACCGACGCGGAAAAAGAAACCCGTGCACGTTACGACAAGGTCAAGGGCAGCGCCGTGAACCCGGTACTGCGCGAAGGCAACTCCGATCGCCGCGCACCGCTGTCGGTCAAGAACTACGCACGCAAGCACCCGCACAAAATGGGCGCCTGGGCTGCCGACTCCAAGTCCCACGTTGCCCACATGAGCAACGGCGACTTCTACGGCAGCGAGAAAGCCGTACAGATCGAAGGCGCTGATGCCGTCAAGATCGAACTGATCGCCAAGGACGGTACCGCTACCGTCCTGAAAGAAAAAACCAGCGTACAAGCTGGCGAGATCATCGACAGCGCCGTGCTGAGCAAGAAAGCCCTGCGCAGCTTCATCGCCGCTGAAATCGAAGACGCCAAGAAACAAGGCGTACTGCTGTCGGTTCACCTGAAAGCCACCATGATGAAGGTCTCCGACCCGATCATGTTCGGCCAGATCGTTGCCGAGTTCTATAAAGACGCACTGGCCAAGCACGCTGTTGTGCTGGAGCAGACCGGCTTCAACCTGAACAACGGCATCGGCGACCTGTACGCTCGCATCAAGGCCCTGCCTGGCGATCAGCAAGCGCAGATCGAAGCTGACATCCAGGCGGTGTACGCCGCTCGCCCTTCCCTGGCGATGGTCAACTCCGACAAAGGCATCACCAACCTGCACGTGCCGAGCGACGTCATCGTCGACGCCTCGATGCCTGCCATGATCCGTGACTCCGGCAAGATGTGGGGCACCGACGGCCAGCTGCACGACACCAAAGCTGTGATCCCGGATCGCTGCTACGCGACCATCTACCAGGCAGTCATCGAAGACTGCAAGGCCAACGGCGCCTTCGACCCCACCACCATGGGCAGCGTGCCAAACGTTGGCCTGATGGCGAAAAAAGCCGAAGAGTACGGCTCCCACGACAAGACCTTCCAGATCAAGGCTGACGGCGTAGTCCGCGTCACCGACAGCAAGGGCAACCTCCTGATGGAACAGGCTGTTGAAGCCGGCGACATCTTCCGCATGTGCCAGACCAAAGACGCGCCGATCCAGGACTGGGTCAAACTGGCCGTCAACCGTGCCCGCGCCAGCAACACCCCGGCCATCTTCTGGCTGGACCCACAGCGCGCACACGACGGCGTCGTGGTCGAGAAAGTTCAGGCTTACCTGAAAGACCACAACACCGAAGGCCTGGACATCCGCATCATGGCGCCGGTCGACGCGATGAAGTTCACCCTGGAGCGCACCCGCAAGGGCCTGGACACCATCTCGGTGACCGGCAACGTACTGCGCGACTACCTGACTGACCTGTTCCCGATCATGGAACTGGGCACCAGCGCCAAGATGCTGTCGATCGTGCCGCTGATGAACGGTGGCGGCCTGTTCGAAACCGGCGCCGGCGGTTCGGCTCCGAAGCACGTACAGCAACTGGTTGAAGAAAACTTCCTGCGCTGGGATTCCCTGGGCGAGTTCCTGGCCCTGGCAGCGTCCCTCGAGCATTTGGGTGTGAACTACAACAACCCGAAAGCCCTGGTGCTGTCCAAGACCCTGGACCAGGCCACCGGCCAGTTCCTCGACAACAACAAGTCGCCATCGCGCAAAGTCGGCAACATCGACAACCGCGGCAGCCACTTCTACCTGGCGCTGTACTGGGCTCAAGCCCTGGCCGCCCAGACCGAAGACACTGCACTGCAAGCGCAGTTTGGCGAACTGGCCAAGACCCTGGCTGCGAACGAGGCAACCATCGTTGCCGAGCTCAACGCCGTCCAGGGCAAGCCAGTGGACATCGGTGGCTACTACGCGCCGAACGCCGAGCTGACCAGCAAGGCCATGCGCCCAAGCAACACCCTCAACGCGGCAATCGCTGCGCTGGTGTAAGGTTGTAAGGATGCAAAGAAGCCCCGGCCCTGTGCCGGGGTTTCTGTTTCTGGACATGGCGCTTTTATTGAAGAAACCCAATCAAAATGTGGGAGCGGGCTTGCTCGCGAATGCGGTGGATCAGTCAATACCTCTTTAACTGACACGCCGTATTCGCGAGCAAGCCCGCTCCCACACTGAATGCAATCGCACCTGAAGACGCCGTTACACCTTGAATCGAGGCACTTTATGACCTGGCTACCTCACATCACCGTCGCCACCATCGTCGAAGACAACGGCCGCTTCCTGATGGTCGAAGAACTCAAGGGCGGCCGCGCCGTGCTGAACCAGCCCGCCGGGCACCTTGATCCGAACGAAACCCTGACCGAGGCCGCCGTGCGCGAAACCCTCGAAGAAACCGGCTGGGACGTCGAAGCCACCGGGATTGTCGGGATTTACCTGTACACCGCTCCCAGCAATGGCGTGACCTATCAGCGCGTGTGCTTCATCGCCAAGGCCCTGAAACACCACCCGGACTACCAACTGGACGACGGCATCCTGCGCGCCCGCTGGCTGACCCGTGACGAATTGATGGCCGTGCGCGAAGACTGGCGCAGCGAGCTGATTATCCGCTGTATCGACGATTATCTGGCCGGCCAACGCCACAGCCTCGAATTGATCCGCCCTTCTCTTTAGCCTTGCAGACGCGAGCCTGCTAGAATCGCGTCCTTTTTAAAGACTCCCGTTGAAATCCTATGCGTGATCCAGCCCCTTCTGACACACAAAAGAAGCGCGTCATCGTCGGTATGTCCGGCGGCGTGGATTCTTCCGTTTCCGCCGTTCTGCTCATGGAGCAGGGTTATGAGGTGGAAGGCCTGTTCATGAAGAACTGGGAAGAAGACGATGGAACGGAATATTGCACCGCCATGGACGACCTGGCGGATGCCCAGGCCGTCTGTGACAAAATCGGCATCAAGCTGCACACCGCCAACTTCGCCGCCGAGTACTGGGACAACGTGTTCGAGCACTTCCTGGCCGAATACAAGGCCGGTCGTACGCCGAACCCGGACATCCTGTGTAACCGCGAGATCAAGTTCAAGGCGTTCCTCGACTACGCGATGATCCTCGGTGCCGACCTGATCGCCACTGGCCACTACGTGCGCCGTCGCGACATCGATGGCCGCACCGAACTGCTCAAGGGCCTGGACGCCAACAAGGACCAGAGCTACTTCCTGCACGCCGTCGGCGGCGAACAGATCGCCAAGACCCTGTTCCCGGTGGGCGAGCTGGAAAAGCCCGAAGTGCGCGCAATTGCGGAAAAACACGGCTTGGCCACCGCCAAGAAGAAAGACTCCACCGGGATCTGCTTTATCGGCGAGCGCCGTTTCAGCGACTTCCTCAAGCAATACCTGCCGGCGCAACCGGGCGAGATCAAGACCACCGAAGGCGAAATCATCGGCCGTCACCACGGCCTGATGTACCACACCATCGGCCAGCGCCAGGGCCTGGGCATCGGCGGCCTGAAAGACGCGGGTGAAGAGCCGTGGTACGTGCTGGTCAAGGACCTGGAACACAACGAACTGATCGTGGGCCAGGGCAATGACCACCCATGGCTGTTCTCCCGCGCCCTGCTCGCTTCGGACATCTACTGGGTCAACCCGGTGGACCTCAGCAGCCCGCGCCGCCTGACCGCCAAGGTTCGCTATCGCCAGAGCGACCAACCCTGCACCCTGGAAAAAACCGCCACCGGCTATCGCGCCACCTTCGACGACCCGCAGCGCGCCGTAACGCCGGGCCAATCGGTAGTGTTCTACGACGGAGAGATTTGCCTGGGGGGCGGCGTGATCGAAGTTGCCGAACCCTGGAGCAGCAAGGCATGAGCCCGACCCAGGAGCAATTGACGGCACTGGGCGGCGTGTTTCTCGCCGCGGTGCTGGTGGACAAGATCGCCAAGACCGGCCAGGTCACCGAGGCAGGCCTGACCTGCATGCTCGGCAGCCTGCTGATCCGCGACCCGAAGGACACCCTGGAAGTGTACGGCGGCGACGACCTGGCCCTGCGTGAAGGTTATCGCGCGCTGGTCGGCGCCCTCGAGCGCGACCCGAGCACCTTGCAGCGCGAGCCACTGCGCTACGCCCTGTCGATGCTCGGCCTGGAGCGCCAATTGGCCAAGCGCGACGACTTGCTGGAAACCATCGGCAAGCGCCTGCCGCAGATTCAGTCCCAGGTCGAACATTTCGGCCCGGCCCACGAAAATGTGATCGCTGCCTGTGGCGCGCTGTATCAGGACACCCTGAGCACTTTGCGCCAGCGGATCCAGGTGCACGGCGACATGCGCAACCTGCAACAACCGAACAACGCCTCGAAAATCCGCGCGCTGCTGCTGGCCGGTATTCGTTCGGCGCGGTTGTGGCGCCAGTTGGGCGGTCATCGCTGGCAACTGGTCGTCAGCCGTCGCAAATTGCTGAAAGAGCTTTACCCGTTGATGCGCAACGAATAAGTCGCAGCAACCGATTTTTTTATAGCCCCACGCGTAATACGCCGGTCAGTTGGCAACGGACCGGCGGATTTTTTCATGTATGATACGCGCCCCATTTCGTTGCCCGACTGTCCGAGAACACCCCATGCAGCTTTCTTCGCTCACTGCGGTTTCCCCTGTTGACGGCCGCTACGCCGGCAAAACCCAGGCCCTGCGCCCTATTTTCAGCGAATACGGCTTGATCCGTGCTCGTGTTCTGGTTGAAGTGCGCTGGCTCCAGCGCCTGGCCGCTCACCCTGGCATCAGCGAAGTGCCGGCGTTCTCCGCCGAAGCCAACGCGGTGCTGAACGCCCTGGCGGAAAACTTCGCTCTGG
Organism: Pseudomonas sp. SED1; assembly: GCF_034044025.1. Classification (NCBI taxonomy): domain Bacteria; kingdom Pseudomonadati; phylum Pseudomonadota; class Gammaproteobacteria; order Pseudomonadales; family Pseudomonadaceae; genus Pseudomonas; species Pseudomonas sp. SED1. The sequence continues at coordinate 42,239 of NZ_JAXCIS010000142.1, read as the reverse complement.
AGCACGCCGAGCGTGTCAAAGAGATCGAGCGCACCACCAACCACGACGTTAAAGCCATCGAGTACCTGCTCAAAGAGCAAGCGGCCAAGCTGCCGGAACTGGCCAAAGTCAGCGAGTTCATCCACTTTGCCTGCACCAGCGAGGACATCAACAACCTGTCCCACGCCCTGATGCTGCGCGAAGGCCGTGATGACGTGATGCTGCCACTGATGCGCCAGACTGCCGAAGCCATCCGCGAACTGGCTATCCGTTTCGCCGACGTACCGATGCTGTCGCGCACCCACGGCCAGCCGGCTTCGCCGACCACTTTGGGTAAAGAACTGGCCAACGTGGTGTACCGCCTGGAGCGCCAGATCGCTCAAGTGGCCGCCGTGCCGCTGCTGGGCAAGATCAACGGCGCCGTAGGCAACTACAACGCCCACCTGTCGGCCTACCCTGAGATCGACTGGGAAGAAAACGCCCGCGCCTTCATCGAAGACGAGCTGGGCCTGGGCTTCAACCCGTACACCACGCAGATCGAACCTCACGACTACATCGCCGAGCTGTTCGACGCGATTGCGCGCTTCAATACCATCCTGATCGACTTCGATCGCGATATCTGGGGCTACATCTCCCTGGGCTACTTCAAGCAACGCACCATCGCCGGTGAAATCGGTTCGTCGACCATGCCGCACAAGGTCAACCCGATCGACTTCGAAAACTCCGAAGGCAACCTCGGTATCGCCAACGCCCTGTTCCAGCACCTGGCCAGCAAGTTGCCGATCTCCCGCTGGCAGCGCGACCTGACCGACTCCACCGTACTGCGCAACCTCGGCGTGGGCTTTGCCCACAGCGTGATCGCGTACGAAGCCAGCCTCAAAGGCATCAGCAAGCTTGAGCTCAACGCGCAGAAGATCGCCGCTGACCTGGACGCTTGCTGGGAAGTCCTGGCCGAGCCGATCCAGACCGTGATGCGCCGCTACAACATCGAAAACCCGTACGAGAAGCTCAAAGAGCTGACCCGCGGCAAGGGCATCACCTCTGAAGCGTTGCAAACTTTCATCGACGGCCTGGACATGCCAGCCGCCGCCAAGGCTGAGCTGAAACTGCTCACCCCGGCTAACTACATCGGCAACGCTGTGGCCCAAGCCAAACGCATCTGATAGCTGCTTGACCCTTTGAGACGCCCGGCAGCGCCGGGCGTTTTTATTCCCGTCTGAAAAGTGCTTTTTTTCAATAGGTTACACATGAATCCTGATATTCCTCTTCAACTTCTGGGCGGCATCACGGCACGCGAGTTCCTGCGCGACTACTGGCAGAAAAAACCGCTGCTGATCCGCCAGGCCATTCCTGATTTCGAAAGCCCGATCGACGCCGACGAACTGGCCGGCCTGGCGCTGGAAGAAGAAGTCGAGTCGCGCCTGATCATCGAACACGGCGAGCGCCCGTGGGAGTTGCGTCGCGGCCCGTTCGCCGAAGATGCCTTCAGCACCCTGCCCGAGCGTGAGTGGACCCTGCTGGTGCAGGCCGTCGACCAGTTCGTGCCGGAAGTGGCTGAACTGCTGGAAAACTTCCGTTTCCTGCCGAGCTGGCGCATCGATGACGTGATGATCAGCTACGCCGCCCCGGGTGGCAGCGTGGGCCCGCACTTCGACAACTACGACGTGTTCCTGCTGCAAGGTTCCGGCAAGCGCAACTGGAAGATCGGCCAGATGTGCAACTCCGAAAGCCCGCTGCTGCAGCACGCCGACCTGCGCATCCTCGCAGAATTCGAAGAAACCGCCGAATGGGTACTGGAACCGGGCGACATGCTCTACCTGCCGCCACGCCTGGCCCACTGCGGTGTTGCCGTGGATGATTGCATGACTTACTCCGTAGGCTTCCGCGCCCCGAGCGCGGCTGAAGTGCTGACCCACTTCACCGACTTCCTCAGCCAGTACCTGACTGACGAAGAGCGCTACACCGACGCCGACGCCCAGCCGGTCAGCGACCCGCACCAGATCCAGGCCGACGCCCTCGACCGCCTGAAAAGCCTGCTGGCCGAGCACATGAGCGACGAGCGCATGCTGCTGACCTGGTTTGGCCAGTTCATGACCGAGCCGCGCTACCCGGAACTGGTCGCCGGCCCGGAAGTGGAAGAAGAAGACCTGCTGGGCAGCCTGCAAGACGGCGCCGTGCTGATCCGCAACCCAAGCGCACGCCTGGCCTGGTCCGAAGTGGACGACGACCTGCTGCTGTTCGCCAGCGGCCAGAGCCGCCTGTTGCCGGGCAAGCTGCGGGAACTGCTGAAGCTGGTCTGCGCTGCCGACGCATTGCACATCGACAACCTCGGCCCATGGCTGGCGGATGAAGATGGCTGCGCCCTGCTGTGGGAACTGGTCAAGCAAGGGAGCCTGGGGTTTGCCGATGAATAAGATTCACGTAAGTGTCGCGGACTGGCAAAAGGATATCGCCGAGATACGGCGCATTCGTGAAGCGGTATTTATCGCTGAACAATCGGTTCCACCGGAGCTGGAATGGGATGCTGACGACGCGGGCGCCGTGCATTTCCTGGCGTTCGAAGGCGACTTCCCCATCGGTACTGCACGCCTATTGCCTACCGGCGAGATCGGGCGTGTGTCAGTCCTCAAGGACTGGCGCGGCCTGAAGGTCGGCGACAAGCTGATGGAAGCAGTGATCGGCGAGGCCGAGAAACGCGGCCAGACCCGGCAGATCCTCAGCGCACAGGTCCACGCAGCGCCGTTTTATGAGCGCCTGGGCTTCAAGATTGTCAGCGATGAGTTCCTGGAAGTCGGGATTCCTCACGTTGATATGGTGCGCGAGGGCTGATCCGAGACCGAGTCGCGCCCTTCGCGAGCAAGCCCGCTCCCACATTCGATCCAGTACATCCTTGGAATGCGATCACATGTGGGAGCGGGCTTGCTCGCGAAGGCGCCAACAGCAACACCTCAAAAGGCCCTGCCATCCACCGATGCCAGGGCCTTTTGCCGTCCAGGATTCAACTTGCACCCCGCCAGGCCGACAAACTGGCACTATCAAGCCTAATGACTCGCAGAGATAACGGACATGTCCCTACGCACCCTGCTCACTACTTTGCTCCTGGCCACCAGCTTCTCGGTGATGGCTGCCACCGAAGTCGTACCCCTGAGCAACCGCACCAGCGCCGACCTGTTGCCCGTCGCGCAGAACTTTATCGGCAAGGACGGTACCGTCAGCGCCTACGGCAACCAACTGATCGTGAATGCCGAACCCGACAAGATCCAGGGCCTGCGCGCCTTGCTTGCGCAACTGGACACGCCTTCCAAACGCCTGCTGATCACCGTCGACACCAACGAGAACAACCAGCAAAGCAACGGCAACAATCAAACTCAGGTCATCACCTACAGCACCGACAGCCGCGACGGCGGGATCCAGCAGATCCAGGCCAGCGAAGGCGTGCCTGCGCTGATCCAGGTCGGCCAGAGCGTGCCGCTCACCACCACCCAGCCTGATGCCTACGGCCGCCCGCAGAACCAGACGCAGTATCGCAACGTGACCCAGGGCTTCTACGTCACCGCCAGCGTCACCGGTGAGACCGTTCACCTGAGCATCAGTACCAATCGTGACCGCATGAGCCAGGAACGTCCCGATGTAGTGAACGTGCAAAGTACCGACACAACTGTCAGCGGACGCTTGGGCGAGTGGATCACCCTGGCCGGGGTCAATCGCCAGACGCAGGCCGACAAAACCACTACAACCCGCAGCTACTCTACTCAGGGGCGCGATGACCTGACCTTGCGGGTCAAAGTCGACACCCTGAACTGAAGCACCAAAAACTGACTGGCAAGTCGTATTAGACTAAAGATGTAGTGCTTGAAAAAAAGCACTACAAAACATTTGACGATCCAAAAAAGCATGGGCATGATGGCCTCGCTCCCGCTAATCAGGGGCCCTGGCAAGGGCCTTCGGATCGTCGCTCTAAGCTACCTACCTGAGCCGATTCGTGTCTGTACCGCCCACAAGGTGTGTTTGACGAGGTTGCGACTGGAACGAAGTTGTCCCGAGGGACGGAAGCTAACCAGGTAACCCGGCAACACACTGATGGATCGTACAAAGGCCCACGACGCCTGAAGACCGTTCGCAGTTCGCCCCTACCTGCTCAACTCCCCCGCTCGATACTCGTTCATCCCGTCGCCTTCCCCGCCAAGCCTGACTTGACCGCCTAAGCTTCTGGTCAGCGAGCAGCCATTCCCACGCAACGATTGCGCGGCTGGCAAATGGAATTTTCCACCTAGACCTATGCGACGAGGTTTTTCCCCATGGCACTGACACGCGAACAGCAAATTGCAGCCCTTGAAAAAGATTGGGCTGAAAACCCACGCTGGAAAGGCGTGACCCGCGCTTATTCCGCTGCTGACGTCGTCCGCCTGCGTGGCTCGGTTCAACCTGAGCACACTTTTGCAAAACTCGGCGCCGAGAAGCTGTGGAAGCTGGTCACCCAGGGTGCCAAGCCGTCCTTCCGCCCAGAGAAAGATTTCGTCAACTGCATGGGCGCCCTGACCGGCGGCCAAGCGGTTCAACAGGTAAAAGCCGGCATCCAGGCGATCTACCTGTCCGGCTGGCAAGTGGCAGCGGACAACAACTCCGCTGAATCCATGTACCCCGACCAATCGCTGTACCCGGTGGACTCCGTGCCAACCGTGGTCAAGCGCATCAACAACTCGTTCCGCCGCGCCGACCAGATCCAGTGGAAAGCCGGTAAAGGCCCGGGCGACGAAGGCTACATCGACTACTTCGCACCGATCGTTGCAGACGCTGAGGCAGGTTTCGGCGGCGTTCTGAACGCCTACGAGCTGATGAAGAGCATGATCGAGGCGGGTGCTGCCGGCGTTCACTTCGAAGACCAACTGGCTTCGGTGAAGAAATGCGGCCACATGGGCGGCAAGGTACTGGTTCCAACCCAGGAAGCTGTTCAAAAGCTGACGGCTGCTCGTCTGGCTGCTGACGTTGCTGGCACTCCGACCATCATCCTGGCCCGTACCGATGCCAACGCGGCTGACTTGCTGACCTCGGATTGCGACCCGTACGACCAGCCGTTCGTGACTGGCGAACGTACCCAGGAAGGCTTCTATAAAGTGCGCGCCGGTCTCGACCAGGCGATCGCTCGCGGCCTGGCCTACGCGCCGTACGCCGACCTGATCTGGTGCGAAACTGCCAAGCCGGACCTGGACGAAGCTCGCCGCTTTGCCGAAGCCATCAAGAAGGAATACCCGGACCAACTGCTGTCCTACAACTGCTCGCCTTCTTTCAACTGGAAGAAGAACCTGGACGACGCGACCATCGCCAAGTTCCAGCGTGAACTGTCTGCCATGGGCTACAAACACCAATTCATCACCCTGGCCGGCATTCACAACATGTGGCACAGCATGTTCAACCTGGCGCACGACTACGCCCGCAACGACATGACCGCCTACGTGAAGCTGCAGGAGCAGGAATTCGCTGACGCCGCCAAGGGTTACACCTTTGTGGCGCACCAGCAGGAAGTGGGCACCGGCTACTTCGACGACATGACCACCGTGATCCAGGGCGGCACTTCGTCCGTGACTGCGCTGACCGGTTCGACCGAAGAAGAGCAGTTCCACTAAGTACTGAGTACACGGCCACTGCGGCCCCAAGGAAGACCTAACCGCAGTGCCGCACGATCTGACGCCCCGACTGGTTCGGGGCGTTTTTTTTTGCAACAGTTTTATCCTGCACGCTACTACCGCCGTCAAACGGCACTGGACAGGCAGATACGCCACTCTGCGCGCCCTGCAACGCTGAGTGACGACCAACTAAACATGCCCTCTGGCGAAGAAAACGGGCAAAATTGCCACCTTATAAAATGGAGTGAAGGTATGAAGTTGCTCAAAGGCGTAATTCTGGGTGCAGTGCTGCTTATCGTCAGCGCCGGCGCACTGGGGCTTTTCTACGTCCTCCCCCAACACGAGGTGGTACTGATCACCGGAGGCGAGGTCAAGCGGGTCGACCACGATGGCGTGATCAATGCCGAGAACCCGGCTGATGGCCCGACCCGAGACGTTTACTTCATCAACACCGAGCACCCTGACACCAAAGACGTCATGGTCTACCGCAATGAAGACACCGGCTGGTCGTTCCCCTGGTATTTCAAGTTCGATTCTGCGGACATCCAGGCCAAGGCCCAGGGTTACTCTCGCAACGCTGAACAACTGGCGCTCATCCGGTACTACGGGTGGCGCATCAAGATATTGTCGGTGTTCCCGAACGTCACCGATATCGAAGCTACCAACAGCCGTGAAGAACCCTTCCCGCTGTTCAATACGGTGTTGCTGGGCATCATCGCGCTGGTGCTTATTGTTGTCGCGGTGTTCATCAAACGCCGCCTGAAGCGGCGTCGTCAGACTGTCGTAAGTTGACCCCAGCCCTGATTGCTTAAACGGCAGACATGAAAAAGCCCCGCTCGAAAGACGGGGCTTTTTTTTAACCCAATGGGTTAGCCAATGCTAACGCCATGGGCTTCAGCCAGAGGCTTCAAGCCGCCAGCAAAACCCTGACCGATCGCCTTGAACTTGAACTCTTCGCCGCTGCGATAAAGCTCGCCGAAGATCATCGCAGTTTCAGTCGAAGCGTCTTCGCTCAGGTCGAAACGCGCCAGCTCTTTACCATCAGCCTTGTTCACCACACGAATGAAGCTGTTGGCAACCTGACCGAAGGTCTGTTTGCGGGCTTCGGAGTCGTGGATGGTGACAGCAAATACCAGCTTCTTCACCAGCGGGGCCAGGGAAGTCAGTTTTACGGTCACTTGTTCATCGTCGCCTTCGCCGGCACCGGAGCGGTTATCGCCCATGTGCTCGACGGAACCGTCAGCCGACTTCTTGTTGTTGTAGAAAATGAAGCTGTTGTCGTCGAGCACCTTGCCGTTTTCACCTACGACGAAAACCGATGCATCGAGGTCGAACTCGGTGCCGTCCGTGACACGAGGGTCCCAGCCCAGACCTACAACTACTTCGGTCAACCCGGGGGCTTCTTTGGACAGCGATACGTTGCCGCCTTTGGAAAGACTTACAGCCATGATTAATTTCCTTGTTCTGGACGTGGAGGGTTAGAAGCTCATGCCGTACGAGTTGGCCACTGCTTTCAGGCCACCTGCGAAGCCCGAACCAACGGCGCGGAATTTCCACTCGCCGTTGTTACGGTAAAGCTCGGCAAAGATCATCGCGGTTTCGGTAGAGGCATCTTCAGCCAGGTCATAACGAACAATCTCAGCACCGCTGATCTCGTTTACGACGCGAATGAACGAGCCGCCGACCTGACCGAAATTCTGCTTACGAGCGTCTGCATCGTGAATCGTAACGGTGAACGCGATCTTGTCGATATCCGCAGGAACGCGGCTCAGATCAACTTTCAGTACTTCATCATCGCCATCGCCGGCACCGGTGCGGTTGTCGCCAGTGTGCTCGATGGAACCGTCAGCGCTTTTGAGCTGGTTGTAGAAAATAAAGTCGGCGTCGCTGCGTACTTTGCCGTTGGCACCCAGCAGGAATGCGCTGGCGTCCAAGTCAAACTCAGTCCCGTCAGTCGCGCGAGGATCCCAGCCCAGACCGATCAGAATCTTGGTCAGTGTCGGGTCGGTCTTCGAAAGAGACAGGTTGCCGCCTTTTTGAAGGGTCAGTGCCATGAGTACAACTCCTTGTGGGTAATCTGTTTGAAATTACGATTTTTCGACTTCGACTTCTTCCTTTTGAGGGAAGAGCACGCTGGCAAAAATACCGATGGCCAGTACAACGACAACAATGATCAAGCTGGTGTTCGGATCAATGTTGTAGCCGTGATGGAAAATATGGTCTGTCGCATTCAAGCCAAGTTTTACGGCAATGAAGAACAGCAGTGCGATGACCGCTTTTTCCAGGTGAACCAGGTAGCGCTTCAAGGCTTCCAGCACAAAGTACATGGTCCGCAGGCCGAGAATGGCGAAGAGCATCGCCGAGAACACGATCAATGGCTCACGACTCACCGCAATAACTGCCGGGACAGAGTCAAACGCAAACAGCACGTCGGAGACTTCCATCACCACCAGGCAGAGGAACAGTGGTGTCGCGAACAAACCGCCTTTGGCAGCCAACGACATCCCGGCGTTTTCCGGCTTGGTCAGTTCGGCTTCCAGGGTCTTGCGACGTACGAAGAAGGCATGACCGTGCAGTTTCGGCCACACAGGGAACAGTTTCTTGGCGAAACGGTAAGCCATGTGTTGGGAGTAATCCTCTTCTTCTTCGTCATCGCCGCCGCTGCGCAGCATCATGACGGCAGTCCAGGCGACGACCAGGGCGAAGACCACTTCGACCCAAGGCCCCAGGGCCAACAGTCCGGTACCAATGGCGACGAAGATCAGGCGGAACACGATCGCGCCAAGGATGCCCCAGTACAGCACGCGATGACGCAGGCCATTGGGCACCTTGAACCAGGCGAAGATCGCCATGAACACGAACAGGTTGTCCACGCTCAGCACTTTTTCAAGGGCGTAGCCGGTGATGAACAGCGTGGCGACTTCAGAACCGTGCTCGACGTACAGGAATCCTGCAAAAGCGAACGAGATGAGAATCCAGAATATCGACCAGGCCGACGCACGCGCCAGGCTGATGGGCTGGTCGCCACGGTGGGTAAACATGTCGAGTACCATCGCGCCAATCGCCAATGCTACAAACACGGCAATGGTCAGCGGGGGGAAACCCAGGTGGCTAACTTCCACAGTAATGTTCCTTTAGAGTTCAAAGTCAGCTGGGGGGAGACCCAGCTCGAGACAAATCAGACGGCAAACGGCTTTTTCTTTTTCGTCGAAATCACCGTCCGACGCGCCAATGGCGCAGGCGACACGAACGAGCAAACGACCTGCCCCGTCCTTGCCTTTGATCTTGCTGATGTTTTTCAGGGCTTCAGCCTGACCGATCTGGAAGTCAAATTCGAACTTGGCACACGCGTCGTTGAAAACCTTGATGACGTCGGTCAGGTTGAACACTTTCAGTTCGGGCGAGTTGCTGATGAACCCCGCCATCTTGGTTTTTTCTGCGGAGGTGACTTCACCATCGGCCGCCGCGACCATAGCGCAGCTGTTGGCGACAGCTTCCATGAACTCCCTGTTCTTGAACTTGCTTACCTCGGTGGTCAACTTCTCGCGGGCAAGCGCCGCATTCGTTTTCAGCCATGACAACATGTTGTTCACCTCAAGGGCGGGCCGGTCTGGCCCGCCGTATTCAATTGCAGTTGGATATCCGGATTACTTGGAACCTGCCGCCCAGCGCATACCCCAGCCGTAAGCCTTGTCCATCAGCGAATGCCCTTTGTGGAAGTCAACGCGGCGGCTCACCTTGACGCTGCCACCGACGTTTTCCAGCAGGGCGATTGCACACATACCCAGGCGACCGCCCTCTTCATTCAGGCGAACCTCGATAGGTGGCTGACCCGGGACATGGATAGTCACCACGCCATCGGTTTCCCGCCAGTTCGGGGCGCCTTCATAAATGAACGCGAACACCAGGACCCGTCGAATCTCACCCCAGTGTTTACCGTTGATGTGCAGCCATTCGCCATCACTGACGGCGCCGGTACGGTCATCACCTTTGAGCTGAATGTAGGGGTCACGATTCAGTTCGCCGAAGCAATTGCCCAGCGCCTGAACGACGCCCTTGGAACCATCCTGCAACTCGTAAAGGCACCCGACATCCAGGTCAATGGCGTTGTTACGCGAGAAGAAACCGCCACCACCCTTGCCTTTGTTCCAGTTCAGGTTGACCTTGATTTCGCCAAAGCCGTCAGCGGTTTTTTCCAGGCTGATCGACGAGCGAGTCTTGTCGAGGGTAATTTTGCTGAGGCTGACCGATGGCTTCGGCGCCGCTGCCGGAGCAGGCACGGGTGCTGGAGTTGGAGTTGGAGCTGGAGTTAGAGCTGCGGGCGCAGGCGCAGCGACTTCAACACCAAAGTGCTGGGCCAACGGCTCCAGGCCACCCGCAAAACCCTGGGCTACACAGCGGAACTTCCATTCACCCTGGCGACGATAGAACTCACCCAGAATCAGTGCGGTTTCCTTCATGCCTGCGGTGGGGATCTGCGCCTCAATGCCGCCGGTGACAGTCAGTGCGAGATGAGACACACGATCGAAGCTGGCCTTGTTCTCATAGATCGTTGCGGTCAACGCGACTTTCTCGACTGCCGCCTCAAGGCGCGACAGGTCAAGCGTGAACCCCGCGCGACCGGCCGAGGACTCGGTCATTTGCACCGCGCCACCCAGTACATTGGTCTGCCCGTAGAAACACATATCGGTGTCGCCGCGGACTTTTCCAGCAGCCCCAAGGACAAACGCAGACACGTCGATATCAGCGCCCGGAATGGCCGAGTAGCTGATATCGACCCGTACCTGGCCGGTGGCGACCGGCGCGTTTGCGCCTGGCCCCAAGGTCGTCATGGCCGTACTGCCTGGATGGCCAGGTTGACCAGGTCGTCAGCTGTGCGGCCGTTGGTGACTTGACCGATAGCCTTGAATTCCCAGCCGCCGGCTTCGCGCACCAGACTTGCCATGACCACGCCGGTATGACTGCCCTTCTCGGACAGATTGAAGCGCGCCAGTTCGGTCTTGTTGCTTGCGTTGACGATACGGCAGTAGGCGTTGGCAATTTTTTCGAAGTTTTGCCCCGTGAAACTGTTCACGGTGAACACCAGCGATTTGACCGTGGCCGGCAGGCGCTGCAGGTCAACGTTGATGGTTTCATCGTCGCCATCGCCTTCGCCGGTGCGGTTGTCGCCGGAATGCTTGATCGAGCCGTCGCGCGATTGCAATTGGCGGAACCACACCAGGTCCACTGGCTGAAGGTCTGCATCGAAAAGGATGCAAGAGGCATCCAGGTCGATCTCACCGCTGTTGCCCATCAACCGCCCCAGGAACCCGGCTTTCTCCGGATCCCAGCCCAGTCCCAGGCTGATCGCTGTAAGGCCACCACCGCCCGCGGTTTTTTCCAGGGAGATTGTTTGGTTTTTAGTCAGAGTCAGGGCCATCGGTACGCTCCTTGTTAATCGTCGTTTTCTGGTGTGTACGGTTGTTGTCTTCAGCCACGCAGGCGGCCATTGGCTTCAGGACAAAAGCAGGTATGCCCTGAGTCATCGGCCGGCCTCGGCGAGACGAATCGGTTGTTCGGTGTGGCTGGTCTCGACATGCCTGACGCCATGCCATTTGGCACGTTCAAGGATGTTGGTCGCCCATTTGAGATGAGTCGCTGGTTCGCACATTGCGTCATTGTGTTTGAAAACAGCGGGCGCGATCTCGTTCAGCATTAATTTGGCACAATTTAAATCCTCAACACTGACACGCAGGCTGTCCTGGATAGTGTTGATCTGGCTCGGGTGAATCGCCGTCTTACCCACCAAACCATGAGCAATATCAAGGCCCAGCTCTTCCAGCAGCAGATGCGGCGTGGCCAGTTGCTCGAACACCGGCGCCGTCAAGGCAAACCCTTGGGAGCCCATAACCCCGGCCAACATCGGGATCACATAGCCCATGGGCGTGTTGTACAGCGTCATGTCCGGGTTACGCCTCAACCCCAGGCAACCCAGCAAGTCATTGCCGCCGATGCGCAGCGCAATGATGCGCTGCGCCAGCGTTTCGTTGAGCGCCGTGCCCAGCTCGACCATTGCCTGCGGATTGAAGACTTCCCGGGTTTCCAGGGTCGGCATCAGCAGAATATGCGGGTTGGTAACCGCCAACTCCCATGCACGCAGGTTGGACAGGCTCAATTTGGGCACGACAAAGCCATCGACATGAGCCATCAGCGGCCAATCGTTCAGCACCGCCGCCATCTGCCAGTCGCGCGGGCGCACAAACAGCATCGGCCCGTCTTCCGACCGGCCGCCCTGCTGCTCAATGGCGCTCAACAACCGATGGAGATTGCGCAGGGCGGTGTCGACGTCGATTTCGGCAACCGCGTCCTCAAGGCACACCACCATAGAGCGCAGTTGAGGCAGCTTCTTGCGAAACACTACCTCGAGAATGTCCTCACGGGTGGCCGGCATGTAGAGCGTGGCACCCAGGGCGTAAGGCGATATTTTCTTCATCAGCTCAAGCTCCGGATGACGGTCACTGCACGGTAGGGGCCAAGGGCCGCCCCCACTTCCTCAACCGTCACACCGGCCCGCTCGGTCAGGTGCATCAGCAGTTGGACGTCCGGATCGCTGCGATCACGCACCAGCACGTGGTCCGGCACTCGGCGCAATACGGCACGGGTAGCCTCGGCGATACCAGGTTTTACCCGGTTCAAATTGGTAATGCCAAAACGCTTGGCGATTACGTCGATCACGTCCAGCGCCGCCGATTGCAACTCAGTGCGCTGCGCTTGCGTCCATGCAGACGCTGGCGCGACGGCAGGCAATGCCCGGCGCACGGCTTCAATCTGGTTCACAAAGTCGCGGGTCACATCGTGTTCATTCAGGTGGTCGTAGACCACGCACCCATGCAGCCCACCCTCGGCAGGCCAGATGGAACGCGAGACCAGGCCGGAAACCGTGGCGCCCAAAATGCCCGATGGAATCACCCAGTCTTCAGCGGAAGCCGCCAGCCAGGCGCGCCCGCATGGATCGGCGAGCACCACAAGGCGTGGCTGCTCCGGGAACCGCGCATCGCCGTTGAGGCTGCGCTGGATCTCGCCGGAGATTGCGCCCTTTCCGGTCCAACCATCCACGAACACAACGTTTTCGGCGCCATGAGCGGCGATCACTGCTTCCAGGGCAACTTTGTCGATGCCACGGTCACGCACGATACTGATGCCGTAATGATGGGCATCACGCCCTAGATCCAGCAGCGCACGGCGCAAAAGCACGCCCAGCGGAAGGCCCGCGCGGACGAACGACACGAGCGCAATCGAAGGCCCCTTGCAAGCCTGGTCCAGGGCCAGGGCCAAGGACTGAACGTCGCTGGCCATCCTGCCCGCGTTTTGCTGCATGGCCCGCTGGTACAGCTCTTTGTGCACCTCGGTAGGCGCCGACTCCTGGCTGATCATCTCCGAGTAATGCTTTTGTTTGGTCTGGATCAGGCGCTCTTTCTCATGGACATCCGTCACTTCGATCTCGACGGGCTGCAGCAGGAAGAGCACGTCGTCGGCCTGGTAGCTCCCGCTACCGACCGTTGTCAGATGGGCGAAGGCATCACGCATGGATCATCGCCTCCACGACTTTTGCCAGTTGGCTATTGGCCGGCGTTGCCCAGAAGTTGCATTCGTTCATAAAACCCAGGTCAGTCACGCTGTCGCCAAACCCCAACACCGGGCGTTCGCCGTGAGCGGCACGGTCTCGACGCAGCAGTTCCTGGACCGCATGGCGCTTGGCCAGGCCATTGGGCAGGAACGCGAGGTTGTTACCGTTGCCGTGAATATGCATGCCTTCCACAAGGCCGCAGGCCTGGACTTCTGCCAGTACCTTCTGCAGCACCGAGTCGTCGGACTCGTTGTGCTTGGTCACCACGTAGTTAAGCAGGCCTTGCTCTTCGACCACCCAGCCGCGCAGGGAAAAGCCCATTTCCTCGCCGATCGCCAAGGTTGCCGCGCTGAGCGCAGGCAAACGGCTTTGATAGGCGGCGAGCACCTCAGTCATCTGCCCATGCCAATCCCGGTCCAACGTCCCATCGGGCTGAAGAATCACCCCACCGTGGGAGCACACTGCCCCTGCGACAAAGGGCAATTGCACGCGGCTGTAAGCTTCCACGCTGCGCGCGGTGACCGGAACCACATCGGCCGATTCCAGCAGCCACTCCACAAAAGTTTTCTGCACGGCACTCATGTAACCGTTGGGCTGCCCATCGACATCCAGCGTCGCCGTATGCCGGGCACTGCCTTCGGGCATCTTGCGAGCCGTCTGGAACAACGTGTCATCCAGGTCTATGAGGATCAGGGGGCGCTTACTGCTCATCGACGATGACCTCTGCGTTCAATGCGTCTATCAACGATTGCGGAACTGCCTGGGCAGGTGTTTCGCTACAGATCAACACCCGGTCGAATTGGCCTGGCCGCACGTTGTAAAGAAAATTGGGGATGCCCAGGCCATAGTTGTCGGAGAACGACAACGCGTGGCCGATCTCATGCCCCAGGGCAATCGGCGAGCGAGTAGTGGAGCTGAAATGAACGTCGCCCCCCGCCTGTTCAAGGCGCTCGGCCAACAGGAACGGGCGCCACACGAATTCCCCGGTGCCGACCACGAGAATCCGTTCGCCCGGCTTCACCTGAATATCCGTTGCAAGCGTGTCATCCACATGACAAACGCCCAGACGCCCCCAATCGTTGCGCGGATCAATCGGCCAGTCGCCCACCGCCACCGCCCCGACATCCGGCATGTGCGGCAGCGGCGCGCTCACATCTTCAAGGAAGCGGTACGTGCCCTGCAGCAGCGACACCTCATCGGCCGTCTCGCCCAGGACCTTGCGCACGGCCCCTTGGGACCAATCGGTAAGCACGCACGTCACCACCCGCTCGACCTTGCTCAGCCCGGCCTCTATCAGCGCCCGGTGCAGATTGATAAACGTCTTGCCGGTTGAGGCCTCGTCGTCCACCAGCACCAGAGAACGCGCCTGGTGCATCCGTTCGCGGATAGCGGGATCGGTTGGCTGATGGATCAAGTGCGCGCTGGCGTGACTGTGCTCCTCTTCGAAGCGGGCGAACATTTCATCCCCCACCGGATGCCGGGTGCTCACCAGATAGACGGTGTCCTGGCGGGTCTTGCTGTACATGCGGTGCACACCGGCGCCCAGGCCCACGGCGGTCTCGGCCATGCCGATCACCAGCACCGGCCCGGGTAAATCTGCGGGAATCTTCGCGGCTAGGCTTGCGTAACTGGCCTGCATGGCCGATGGGCGCACAGGGATATGCTTGCCCAGCACCCGCGATACAAACAGGAACGCGCGCTTTGGATTGCGGCGTTCCGCGAATCCGAAGAGTGATTCGGGCTCGAAGGCCGATTGGTCTATATCAACCTCCATCAACCCGCGCTTGAGCTGCGCGCTGAGTCGGCGGGTCGATGTTTTTACTGCTGCGGATTCCATGTACGACATTCCTAAAAGAGGCGTTTAGTGAGTGCAATGCCCCTCACTTTTTCTTCAAACCGGGTGCCTCTACGGGTTTCTGGCTTCAATCCGCCAAAGCGAGGATTGAGCTTCACGGGCCATTTCCGAGGTCGAATACGTTCGGCCCGTTGGAGATTTGGAAGGTGACACCTGGCAGGCATCCAGGAAGGCCAGGAGCAGGCCTGCCTTGACGGCAAAGTTCATGTTTTGCGCGTCCGGCAAGGTCGACGTCACCATGGCGATAACCCCGCCGCTGGTATCGAACAACGGGCTGCCACTGGACCCGGGCTGAATCGCTGCGGTGAATTGCAGCAAACTGGAATCGTTGTGCAGCCCGAACAAACTGGACACGCCTCCCTGGGTGACATGCACACCACCTCCGGCCAGGCCCGCCATTGGAAAACCCAGTGCAATCACTGATTCGCCCAGGGCACAACCGGCGCCGTCCTTGAAGAGCACGGGCGATAACGTCGGGCAGTCCTGGACCCGCAACAGCGCGATATCGTTACGTTGATCGACCACGACCACTTCCGCGCGGTAACGGCCGGCAAAAGAAGAAATGTGCAGTTCCTGCATGCCCTCGATTACGTGGGCGCATGTCATGACGTGACTGGGTGAAACGGCAAAACCGGTGCCCGTTGCAGAACCACGGTTTCTTGGAGAGTCGCCGGAATAAGGGCGGCGGTTTGGGTGTGCGTCGTCGATGCTAATGCCCATGCGTCGCCCCATCGCGGCGAGGCCATAGGCGGAACCTTCGGCGAGCGCGCGGAACTTCCACTGATCGTTACGCTTGTAAAACTCGCCGATGACAATGGCCGATTCGCCGTTGTTACGCAAATCCAGGTGCAACTCGACCTGATTGTCGACCTGAAGACGCAACTCTTTGAGTTCACTGACAGGGCCTGCGGCGCCAAAGGTGTAAACGACCAGCAACACCCCTTCACTGCCGCCAGGCAACGCGGACAAATCAAGGGAACAACCGATCGAGGCTTGCTTGCCGCTCCACTCCATCCACTTCTGGGTGATTTGAAACAGCGCCGGATCGCCTGTTGGCAGGCGCTTCTCGGTGACGGGGAGCAATGCGACGGCAGCGTACTCACCGAAGGCGGTGGCGTTACCGGAGTCGAGTGTCCATGCAGTCTTTACACCTGAAATAGCGGTGTTTGCTCCGGGCGTAAGCGCCTTCATCCTAACCTTCCCTGATCGATGTGAGGGTGATTATGTCAAGACAGACATAATCATTCACTCTTTCTGTGGCGCGTTGATATCAATTAGAGGCTAGTACGGCGACCGTAATGGGCTTCACGCGCACGCCTTCGGCCCATTGACTCGCCGGCTCCGGCAAACCAAGCCGACGAGTGGCGAAAATTCCGGCCAGGTTTACCCCGGTCGCGCGCGTATAGCCGATACCGCCGGAGTAGCGCGGATTGATCTCCAACAGATAGGGAACGCCTTCAAGGTCGTCCCGCGTCTGCACGTTCACCAAGCCATCGCACTTGAAATGCGCCGCAGCCTTGAGGGCCAACTCCACGGCCGCTGATTCGCGCTCGAATGTCTGGTGAACGCCCTGCTTCCTCCTGCCCACGAATGCCACGGGCCTGCCCGCCTCGCACACCATGTCGACCGAACACTCGCTGCCGGCGAGGTAAGGCATGACCAGCATCGGCGCACGCTCTGCGCCCGACCGGTAAATCTTCAGGTAGGTGTCGAAATCGATTTCCCGCGCATCCGGGTTTTGCAAACAGCGAAACGGGTCGACATCCGACTTGAACCGCCAGAACCCCTGCCCGTAGATGCCGACCACAGGCTTGATGCAAACCTCTCCCTGCGCCGACAGCACCGCGTAGGCCGCCGCCAGTTCCTGGGCATTTGTGACCGTAATCGCAGGCGTGCAAGCGAGCCCCGCACGCTCGGCCTCAGCGGTGAACTGGCTTTTATCGTCGACCTTGTCAAAGGTCTCCATGGACATGCCGCCGGTGACAAGGCGCAAGCCAGCCGCCTCGAATCGGTCGCGTGCCGCCTCGTACTGGCTGCCAATACGTCCCGCAAGAATGACTTCGATACGGTGCTCAAGTGCCGTCTCAATTACCCAGTCGATACGCTCCTGGTTGTCTTGAGGCTCTTGAAAAGCGACGTCGGCCTGCCCTGTGATCTCGGGCCGATCCTGGCGGTGTGAGGCAAAGACCCTGACACCCGCCGGTAATGCTTCACGCGCACCTATAATAATGTCGCGCTGGCTGGATTGACCTTCAAGAAACCAGATCACGTGTACGCTCCTCAATGAACATCGCCAGAAATTGACGCACTCGTTGGGCGATAGCCCTCAACGCTGTGTAATTTTTCCGACACATTAACGAACATCAAGCAAAAGGCTATCTAAATCCTGTTTCGCCGTATCACAGACCGCAAACGCCCCAAGCCTCGCCGAGGTCGCTTTCGCGCCTTTTTGGACCAAACATTGATCCAGAGCGGTATCCGCGTCGCCAAAGTCAGTTAAAACATCCGCTTTACCAACTTGCGCCACCCGCACAAGTAACAGCAACTTCCCCCGCTAAACGCCGAACAGTTGTTTAAAACCCGCGCAAACAATATTCATTATCATTTAGAGCATGAAAACTTCGTTACCGGTTAAACAAAACACAATTCATTAAATGCGCGCTAATGCCCGCCCCACAAGGGCTACAGCCCCAAGAAGGTGCACTATGTCCTTATTCCATCGAATAATTTCGCTATAGGAATTTTACTTGCCCGGTGTTTAGCCATAAAATCACCGCGATTGATTGCGCTGCGACATATCGTCACTGCATCGTTACTTTTTCGAGCTCAGAGACCTTTGCTCTCTGTTAAGGATTTCCAGCATGACCGAAGCGACAGGACTCATGGCCCACAACTGGGGCTTTGCCATTTTCCTCCTCGGTGTTGTCGGCCTCTGCGCCTTCATGCTCGGTGTCTCCAGCCTCCTCGGGTCAAAAGCCTGGGGCCGCAGCAAAAATGAACCGTTCGAATCCGGCATGCTGCCTACAGGTGGCGCCCGCTTGCGGCTCTCAGCCAAATTCTATCTGGTCGCGATGCTCTTCGTGATCTTCGATATCGAAGCCCTTTTTCTCTTTGCCTGGTCTGTGTCCGTCCGCGAAAGCGGCTGGACCGGATTCGTCGAAGCTCTCGTTTTCATAGCAATTCTGTTGGCAGGCCTTGTCTACCTATTTCGAGTGGGCGCCCTTGATTGGGCTCCGGAAGCTCGTCGCAAGCGGCAAGCGAAGCTGAAACAATGAGGCTTTGGCGATGCAATACAATCTCACCAGGATCGACCCGGATGCTCCTAACGAGCAGTACCCCATCGGCGAACGGGAAACCGTTTCCGACCCGTTAGAAGACCAAGTCCACAAAAACATCTACATGGGCAAGCTGGAAGACGTGCTGAGTGGCGCGGTCAACTGGGGACGTAAGAACTCCCTGTGGCCGTACAACTTCGGTCTGTCCTGCTGCTACGTGGAAATGACCACCGCCTTCACGGCGCCCCACGACATCGCGCGCTTTGGCGCCGAAGTTATCCGGGCATCGCCGCGTCAGGCGGATTTCATGGTTATCGCCGGTACCTGCTTTATCAAGATGGCGCCGATCATTCAGCGTCTCTACGAGCAAATGCTCGAGCCAAAGTGGGTTATCTCCATGGGTTCGTGCGCCAACTCCGGTGGCATGTACGACATCTACTCCGTGGTTCAAGGGGTGGACAAGTTCCTGCCCGTGGACGTCTACGTGCCTGGCTGCCCGCCCCGCCCTGAAGCATTTCTGCAAGGCTTGATGCTGCTGCAGGAATCGATTGGCAAGGAGCGTCGCCCACTGTCCTGGGTCGTCGGCGATCAAGGCGTGTACCGCGCCGAGATGCCTTCGCAAAAGGAACAGCGCCGCGAACAGCGAATCGCAGTCACCAACCTGCGCAGCCCCGACGAAGTCTGATCCAGAACCGCTTCTTTTATAGAACGAAAACCTGGCTTCATTCTTTACGTTGACCGAAAGCGATAAAAAACCATGACTACAGGCAGTGCTCTGTACATCCCGCCTTATAAGGCAGACGACCAGGATGTGGTCGTCGAACTCAATAACCGTTTTGGCCCTGACGCCTTCACCGCCCAGGCCACACGCACCGGTATGCCGGTGCTGTGGGTGGCGCGTGCCAAGCTCGTCGAAGTCCTGAGCTTCCTGCGCAACCTGCCCAAGCCGTACGTCATGCTCTATGACCTGCATGGCGTGGACGAGCGCCTGCGCACCAAGCGCCAGGGACTGCCGAGCGGCGCCGATTTCACCGTGTTCTATCACCTGATGTCGCTGGAACGTAACAGCGACGTGATGATCAAGGTAGCCCTCTCCGAGAGCGACCTGAGCGTTCCGACCGTGACCGGTATCTGGCCTAACGCCAACTGGTACGAGCGTGAAGTGTGGGACATGTTCGGCATCGACTTCCCGGGTCACCCGCACCTGACGCGCATCATGATGCCGCCGACCTGGGAAGGTCACCCGCTGCGCAAGGACTTCCCTGCCCGCGCCACCGAATTCGATCCATTCAGCCTGACCCTCGCCAAGCAACAGCTTGAAGAAGAGGCTGCGCGCTTCCGTCCGGAAGACTGGGGCATGAAGCGTTCCGGCACCAACGAGGACTACATGTTCCTCAACCTGGGCCCGAACCACCCATCGGCTCACGGTGCCTTCCGCATCATCCTGCAACTGGACGGCGAAGAAATCGTCGACTGCGTGCCTGACGTCGGTTACCACCACCGTGGTGCCGAGAAGATGGCCGAGCGTCAGTCGTGGCACAGCTTCATCCCGTACACCGACCGTATCGACTACCTCGGCGGCGTGATGAACAACCTGCCGTACGTGCTCTCGGTCGAGAAGCTGGCCGGTATCAAGGTGCCTGACCGCGTCGACACCATCCGCATCATGATGGCCGAGTTCTTCCGGATCACCAGCCACCTGCTGTTCCTGGGTACCTATATCCAGGACGTCGGCGCCATGACCCCGGTGTTCTTCACGTTCACCGACCGTCAGCGCGCCTACAAGGTCATCGAAGCCATCACCGGTTTCCGCCTGCACCCGGCCTGGTACCGCATCGGCGGTGTCGCCCACGACCTGCCGCGTGGCTGGGAACGCCTGGTCAAGGAATTCATCGACTGGATGCCCAAGCGTCTGGACGAGTACCAGAAAGCCGCCCTGGACAACAGCATCCTCAAGGGCCGGACCATCGGCGTCGCCCAGTACAACACCAAAGAAGCCCTGGAATGGGGCGTCACCGGTGCTGGCCTGCGTTCCACCGGTTGCGATTTCGACCTGCGTAAAGCGCGCCCGTACTCCGGCTACCAGAACTTCGAGTTCGAAGTCCCGCTGGCAGCCAATGGCGATGCCTACGACCGCTGCATCGTGCGCGTCGAAGAAATGCGCCAGAGCCTGAAGATCATCGAACAGTGCATGCGCAACATGCCGGAAGGCCCGTACAAGGCGGATCACCCGCTGACCACGCCGCCGCCCAAAGAGCGCACGCTGCAACACATCGAAACCCTGATCACGCACTTCCTGCAAGTTTCGTGGGGCCCGGTGATGCCGGCCAACGAATCCTTCCAGATGATCGAAGCGACCAAGGGTATCAACAGTTATTACCTGACGAGCGATGGCGGCACCATGAGCTACCGCACCCGGATTCGTACTCCAAGCTTCCCGCACCTGCAGCAGATCCCTTCGGTGATCAAAGGTGAAATGGTCGCGGACTTGATTGCGTACCTGGGTAGTATCGATTTCGTTATGGCCGACGTGGACCGCTAAGCATGAATAGCACGCTTATCCAGACAGACCGTTTCACCTTGAGTGAAACCGAGCGCTCGGCCATCGAGCACGAGCTGCATCACTACGAAGACCCGCGCGCGGCGTCGATCGAAGCCTTGAAGATCGTCCAGAAGGAACGTGGCTGGGTGCCGGACGGCGCCCTCTACGCCATCGGCGAGATCCTCGGCATCCCCGCCAGCGACGTTGAAGGCGTGGCGACGTTCTACAGCCAGATCTTCCGCCAGCCGGTTGGCCGCCACATCATTCGCGTTTGCGACAGCATGGTCTGCTACATCGGTGGCCACGAGTCCGTGGTCAGCGAGATCCAGAGCAAGCTGGGCATCGGCCTGGGCCAAACCACTCCGGACGGGCGCTTCACGCTGCTGCCGGTGTGCTGCCTGGGCAACTGTGACAAGGCGCCGGCGTTGATGATCGACGACGACACATTCGGCGACGTACAGCCTGCTGGCGTCACCCAATTGCTCGAGGGCTACCCATGACCCTGACTTCCTTCGGCCCGGCCAACCTGATCAAGCGTTCGCCCGAGACCCACCCACTGACCTGGCGCCTGCGTGACGACGGCGAAGCCGTTTGGCTCGACGAATACCAGGCCAAGAACGGTTACGCGGCCGCGCGCAAAGCCTTTGCCGACATGGCCCAGGACGACATCGTCCAGACCGTGAAAGACGCAGGCCTTAAAGGCCGCGGCGGCGCAGGCTTCCCCACGGGCGTCAAGTGGGGCCTGATGCCCAAAGACGAATCCATCAACATCCGCTACCTGCTGTGCAACGCGGATGAAATGGAGCCGAACACCTGGAAAGACCGCATGCTGATGGAGCAACTGCCCCATCTGCTGATCGAAGGCATGCTGATCAGCGCCCGCGCGCTGAAAACCTACCGTGGCTACATCTTCCTGCGTGGCGAGTACACCACCGCCGCCAAGCACCTGAACCGTGCAGTGGAAGAAGCCAAGGCAGCTGGGCTTTTGGGCAAAAACATCCTCGGTTCGGGCTTCGATTTCGAGCTGTTCGTGCACACCGGCGCCGGGCGTTATATCTGCGGTGAAGAAACCGCACTGATCAACTCCCTCGAAGGCCGCCGCGCCAACCCGCGTTCCAAACCGCCCTTCCCTGCCGCCGTTGGCGTGTGGGGCAAGCCGACGTGCGTGAACAACGTTGAAACCCTGTGCAACGTGCCGGCAATCATCGGCGACGGCGTGGAGTGGTACAAATCGTTGGCCCGCGAAGGCAGCGAAGACATGGGCACCAAGCTCATGGGCTTCTCCGGCAAGGTCAAGAACCCGGGCCTGTGGGAACTGCCATTCGGCGTGACCGCACGCGAGCTGTTCGAGGACTACGCCGGCGGCATGCGCGACGGCTACACCCTCAAGGCCTGGCAGCCAGGCGGCGCCGGTACCGGCTTCCTGTTGCCCGAGCACCTCGACGCACAAATGTACGCCGGCGGCATCGGCAAGGTGGGCACCCGTATGGGTACCGGCCTGGCCATGGCCGTGGACAACACCGTGAACATGGTGTCGTTGCTGCGCAACATGGAGCAGTTCTTCTCCCGCGAATCCTGCGGTTTCTGCACGCCGTGCCGCGATGGTTTGCCATGGAGCGTCAAGCTCTTGATGGCCATCGAGAACGGCGAAGGTCAGCCCGGCGATATCGAGACCCTGCTGGGTCTGGTCGGTTTCCTCGGCCCAGGCAAGACTTTCTGTGCTCACGCACCGGGCGCCGTGGAGCCATTGGGCAGCGCGATCAAATACTTCCGCTCTGAATTCGAGGCTGGCATCGCACCTGCGCGCGCCGGTGACCTGAATCAGGTGGTAACACCGACCATGGTCGGTGCGTAACGCTTAAAAAGGCGAAGGGTCCGTGCCCTTCGCTTTCTCATGTGCTGACGCCTTGATGGCTGTGTTGATGCACATGAATAACAAGATTCCATTAGCCACGCCCGCTGACACCGGGCCAACGAAGAACTTTGAACCATGGCCACTATCCACGTAGACGGCAAAGAGCTCGAAGTCGATGGGGCAGACAACCTGTTACAGGCGTGTCTGTCGCTAGGCCTCGACATTCCATATTTCTGCTGGCACCCCGCCCTTGGCAGCGTTGGCGCTTGCCGCCAGTGCGCGGTCAAGCAGTACACCGACGAGAACGACACCCGTGGTCGTATCGTGATGTCCTGCATGACCCCTGCCACCGACGGCAGCTGGATTTCCATCGAAGACGAAGAAGCGAAAGTGTTTCGCGCCAGCGTCGTCGAATGGCTGATGACCAACCACCCGCACGACTGCCCTGTGTGTGAGGAAGGCGGCCACTGCCACCTGCAAGACATGACCGTGATGACCGGCCACAACGAGCGCCGATATCGCTTCACCAAGCGCACCCACCAGAACCAGCAACTGGGCCCGTTCATCTCCCACGAGATGAACCGCTGCATCGCTTGCTACCGCTGCGTGCGCTTCTATAAGGACTACGCCGGCGGCACCGACCTCGGTGTATTCGGCGCCCACGACAACGTGTACTTCGGTCGCGTTGAAGACGGCACCCTCGAAAGCGAGTTCTCCGGCAACCTCACCGAGGTCTGCCCGACCGGTGTGTTCACCGACAAGACTCACTCCGAGCGCTACAACCGTAAGTGGGACATGCAGTTCTCTCCGAGCATCTGCCATGGCTGCTCCAGCGGTTGCAACATCTCCCCGGGCGAGCGCTACGGCGAACTGCGTCGTATCGAAAACCGCTTCAACGGTTCGGTCAACCAGTACTTCCTGTGCGACCGTGGCCGTTTCGGCTATGGCTACGTCAACCGCGAAGACCGCCCACGTCAGCCACTGCTGGCCGACGGCGCCAAGCTGAGCCTCGACGAAGCACTGGATAAAGCCGCTGACCTGCTGCGCGGTCGCAACATCGTCGGTATCGGTTCGCCCCGCGCCAGCCTCGAAAGCAACTACGCGTTGCGCGAGCTGGTAGGTGCCGAGCACTTCTACTCGGGTATCGAAGCCGGTGAGCTGGAGCGTATCCGCCTGGTGCTGCAAGTGTTGAACGACAGCCCGCTGCCGGTTCCGAACATGCGCGACATCGAAGACCACGACGCGATCTTCGTCCTCGGTGAAGACCTGACCCAGACCGCTGCACGCATGGCCCTGTCCTTGCGCCAGTCGGTAAAAGGCAAGGCCGAAGACATGGCCGACGCCATGCGCGTCCAGCCTTGGCTCGACGCTGCAGTGAAAAACATCGGCCAGCACGCGCTGAACCCGCTGTTTATCGCCAGCCTGGCTGAAACCAAGCTCGACGACATCGCTGAAGAATGCGTACACGCCGCGCCTGACGACCTGGCCCGCATCGGTTTCGCCGTGGCCCACGCCCTCGATGCCAGCGCGCCTGCCGTTGAAGGCCTGGACGCTGAAGCCGTTGAACTGGCCCAGCGCATCGCCGACGCCCTGCTGGCGGCCAAGCGTCCATTGATTATTGCCGGCACCTCGCTGGGTTCCAAGGCGCTGATCGAAGCCGCTGCCAATATTGCCAAAGCCTTGAAGCTGCGCGAGAAGAACGGTTCCATCAGCCTGATCGTGCCGGAAGCCAACAGCCTCGGCCTGGCCATGCTCGGTGGCGAGTCCCTGGACGCGGCCCTGCAAGCCGTGACCGACGGCAGTGCCGACGCGATCGTGGTACTGGAAAACGACCTGTACACCCGCACTGATTCGGCCAAGGTCGACGCTGCGCTGAACGCGGCCAAAGTGGTGATTGTTGCCGACCACCAGAAAACCGCCACCAGCGACCGCGCCCACCTGGTACTGCCCGCCGCCAGCTTTGCTGAAGGCGACGGTACCCTGGTCAGCCAGGAAGGCCGCGCCCAGCGCTTCTTCCAAGTGTTCGATCCGAAGTACATGGACGCCAGCATCCTGGTTCACGAAGGCTGGCGCTGGCTGCATGCCCTGCGCGCTACCCTGCTGAACCAGCCAATCGACTGGACCCAGCTCGACCATGTGACCGCTGCTGCAGCCGCAGCAGCACCGCAACTGGCACGCATCGTCGACGCTGCACCGTCTGCCTCGTTCCGCATCAAGGGCATGAAACTCGCCCGTGAACCGCTGCGTTACTCCGGCCGTACCGCCATGCGTGCCGACATCAGCGTGCATGAGCCACGTACTCCACAAGACAACGACACCGCGTTCGCCTTCTCCATGGAAGGTTACTCGGGTTCGGTCGAGCCACGTCAGCAGGTGCCATTTGCCTGGTCGCCGGGCTGGAACTCGCCGCAAGCCTGGAACAAGTTCCAGGACGAAGTCGGTGGTCACATCCGCGCTGGCGACCCGGGCACCCGCCTGATCGAAAGCACCGGTGACTCGCTGAACTGGTTCGCCAGCGTTCCGCGTCCATTCAACCCGGCCCAGGGCACCTGGCAGGTTGTGCCGTTCTTCCACCTGTTCGGCAGCGAAGAAACCTCTTCCAAAGCCGCGCCGGTACAAGAGCGCATTCCGGCCGCCTACGTGTCTGTTGCCAAGTCCGAAGCCGACCGCCTGGGCGTCAACGACGGTGCCCTGCTCAGCCTGACCGTAGCGGGCAAGACCCTGCGTCTGCCGCTGCGCATCAATGACGAGTTGGGTGCTGGCCTGGTTGCATTGCCAAAAGGCCTCGCGGGGATTCCTCCGGCGATCTTCGGCCTCACCGTTGACGGTCTGCAGGAGGCAGCTCAATGACCTGGTTCACCCCTGAAGTGATCGACGTGATCATCGCGGTGGTCAAGGCCATCGTGATCCTGTTGGCCGTGGTCGTGGCGGGCGCCTTGCTCAGCTTCGTCGAACGTCGCCTGCTGGGCTGGTGGCAGGACCGTTACGGTCCGAACCGCGTTGGCCCGTTTGGTATGTTCCAGATTGCCGCCGACATGCTGAAAATGTTCTTCAAGGAAGACTGGACACCGCCGTTTGCCGACAAGGTGATCTTCACCCTGGCACCGGTCGTGGCCATGAGCGCCTTGCTGATTGCCTTCGCAATCATCCCGATCACCCCAACCTGGGGCGTGGCGGACCTGAACATCGGCTTGCTGTTCTTCTTCGCCATGGCCGGTTTGTCGGTCTACGCGGTGCTGTTCGCCGGTTGGGCCAGTAACAACAAGTTCGCCCTCTTGGGCAGCTTGCGGGCTTCGGCCCAGACCGTGTCCTACGAAGTGTTCATGGGCCTCGCGCTGATGGGCATCGTGGTGCAGGTGGGCTCGTTCAACATGCGCGACATCGTCGAGTACCAGGCGCAGAACCTGTGGTTCATCATTCCGCAGTTCTTCGGCTTCTGTACCTTCTTCATCGCTGGCGTCGCCGTGACCCACCGTCACCCGTTCGACCAGCCGGAAGCGGAACAGGAACTGGCCGACGGTTACCACATCGAATACGCCGGCATGAAATGGGGCATGTTCTTCGTCGGTGAGTACATCGGCATCATCTTGATCTCGGCCCTGCTGGTCACGCTGTTCTTCGGCGGCTGGCACGGTCCGTTCGGCATCCTGCCGCAGCTGGCGTTCTTCTGGTTCTTCTTGAAGACCGCGTTCTTCATCATGCTGTTCATCCTGCTGCGCGCTTCCATCCCGCGTCCACGGTATGACCAGGTGATGGATTTCAGCTGGCGATTCTGCCTGCCGCTGACCCTGATCAATTTGCTGGTGACTGCTGCCGTTGTGTTGTTGAACACGCCAGCGGGCGCGGTTCAGTGAGGATTTGACCCATGTTCAAATATATTGGCGACATCGTTAAGGGTACCGGTACCCAGTTGCGAAGCCTGGTGATGGTGTTCGGTCACGGCTTTCGCAAACGCGACACCCTGCAATACCCGGAAGAAGCGGTGTACCTGCCGCCGCGTTATCGTGGCCGCATTGTCCTGACCCGCGACCCCGACGGCGAAGAGCGCTGCGTGGCCTGCAACCTGTGCGCCGTGGCGTGCCCGGTGGGTTGCATCTCGCTGCAGAAAGCTGAAACCGAAGACGGTCGCTGGTACCCGGACTTCTTCCGCATCAACTTCTCGCGCTGCATTTTCTGCGGCCTCTGCGAGGAAGCTTGCCCGACCACCGCGATCCAGCTGACACCGGATTTCGAGATGGCCGAGTTCAAACGTCAGGACCTGGTGTACGAGAAAGAAGATCTGCTGATCTCTGGTCCCGGTAAAAACCCTGATTACAACTTCTATCGTGTTGCAGGTATGGCCGTTGCCGGTAAGCCGAAAGGCGCCGCACAAAACGAAGCCGAGCCGATCAACGTGAAGAGCTTGCTGCCTTAAGGAAGAAAGATGGAATTCGCTTTCTATTTCGCATCGGGTATTGCAGTGGTGTCCACGCTTCGCGTGATCACCAACACTAACCCCGTGCACGCCCTGCTCTACCTGATCATTTCGCTGATCGCCGTGGCCATGACCTTCTTCAGCCTCGGCGCACCGTTCGCCGGTGTGCTGGAAGTGATTGCCTACGCTGGCGCCATCATGGTGCTGTTCGTGTTTGTGGTGATGATGCTCAACCTGGGGCCGGCTTCGGTCGCCCAGGAACGCGTCTGGCTCAAGCCCGGCATCTGGCTCGGCCCGGTGATCCTGGCAGCCTTGCTGCTGGGTGAACTGCTGTATGTGCTGTTCGCTCACCAGAGCGGCCAGGCCATCGGCCACACCACCGTAGACGCGAAAGCCGTGGGCATCAGCCTGTTCGGCCCGTACCTGCTGGTGGTCGAACTGGCTTCGATGTTGCTGCTCGCTGCAGCCATCACCGCCTTCCACTTGGGCCGCAACGAAGCCAAGGAGCAATGACGATGCCTGCTATCCCTTTGGAGCATGGTCTGGCGGTCGCCGGCATCCTGTTCTGCCTTGGCCTGGTCGGCCTGATGGTTCGCCGCAACATTCTGTTCGTGTTGATGAGCCTGGAAATCATGATGAACGCCGCGGCACTCGCGTTCATCGTGGCCGGTAGCCGTTGGGGCCAGCCGGATGGACAAGTGATGTTCATCCTGGTGATCAGCCTGGCAGCCGCCGAGGCCAGTATTGGCCTGGCGATCCTGCTGCAACTGTATCGTCGCTTCCACACGCTTGATATCGACGCTGCCAGTGAGATGCGCGGATGAACATGATCTTTCTGACTTTCGTATTTCCCCTGATCGGTTTCCTGCTGCTGTCGTTCTCCCGTGGACGCTGGTCGGAAAACCTCTCGGCCTTGATCGGCGTGGGTTCCATTGGCCTGTCGGCGATTGTCGCCGCCTACGTCATCTGGCAATTCAACGTTGCGCCGCCGGAAGGCGGTCACTACACCCTGGTGCTGTGGCAGTGGATGTCGGTGGAGGGCTTCAAGCCCAACTTCGCCCTCTACGTCGACGGCCTGTCGATCACCATGCTCGGCGTGGTGGTGGGTGTGGGCTTCCTGATCCACCTGTTCGCATCCTGGTACATGCGCGGTGAAGCCGGTTACTCGCGCTTCTTCGCCTACACCAACCTGTTTATCGCGAGCATGCTGTTCCTGGTGCTGGGCGATAACCTGTTGTTCCTGTACTTCGGCTGGGAAGGCGTGGGCCTGTGCTCGTACCTGTTGATCGGTTTCTACTACAGCAACCGCAACAACGGTAACGCAGCACTCAAAGCCTTTATCGTGACCCGGATCGGCGACGTGTTCATGGCCATCGGCCTGTTCATCCTGTTCCAACAAGTGGGCACGCTGAACATCCAGGAACTGCTGGTGCTGGCACCGCAGAAATTCCAGGTCGGCGACTTCTGGATCACCCTGGCGACCCTGATGCTGCTGGGTGGCGCCGTGGGTAAATCCGCGCAACTGCCGCTGCAAACCTGGCTGGCGGATGCGATGGCCGGCCCTACCCCGGTTTCGGCACTGATCCACGCCGCCACCATGGTGACTGCCGGTGTCTATCTGATTGCCCGTACCCACGGCCTGTTCACCCTGGCACCGGAGATTCTGCATCTGGTGGGCCTGGTGGGTGGCGTGACCCTGGTGCTGGCAGGTTTTGCTGCCCTGGTTCAAACCGACATCAAGCGTATCCTCGCCTACTCGACCATGAGCCAGATCGGCTACATGTTCCTGGCCCTGGGCGTTGGCGCCTGGGACGGCGCGATCTTCCACCTGATGACCCACGCCTTCTTCAAGGCCCTGCTGTTCCTTGCTTCCGGTGCGGTGATCGTTGCCTGCCACCACGAGCAGAACATCTTCAAGATGGGCGGCCTGTGGAAGAAACTGCCGTTGGCCTATGCCAGCTTCATCGTCGGCGGCGCGGCCTTGTCGGCCCTGCCACTGGTGACCGCAGGTTTCTACTCGAAAGACGAAATCCTCTGGGAAGCCTTTGCCAGCGGTAACCACGGCCTGCTGTACGCCGGCCTGGTGGGTGCATTCATGACCTCGCTGTACACCTTCCGCCTGATCTTCATCACGTTCCACGGTGAAGCCAAGACTGAAGCCCATGCAGGCCACGGTATTTCCCACTGGCTGCCACTGTCGGTGCTGATCGTCCTGTCGACCTTCGTCGGCGCCATGATCACCCCGCCTCTGGCCGGTGTTCTGCCGGAAAGTGCAGGTCATGCCGGTGGTGCAGCCAAGCACAGCCTGGAAATCGCCTCGGGTGCCATCGCCCTGGCCGGTATCCTGCTGGCAGCCCTGCTGTTCCTCGGCAAGCGCCGCTTCGTCACCGCCATCGCCAACAGTGGCATTGGCCGCTTCCTTTCGGCCTGGTGGTTCGCTGCCTGGGGCTTCGACTGGATCTACGACAAACTGTTCGTCAAGCCTTACCTTGCGATCAGCCACGTACTGCGCAAAGACCCGCTCGACCAGACCATCGGTTTGATCCCGCGTGCCGCCAAGGCCGGTCACACCGCCCTGAGCCGCAGCGAGACTGGCCAATTGCGCTGGTATGCAGCTTCCATGGCGGCCGGTGCCGTCCTGGTGATCGGCGCCATCATCGTGGTCGCGGTCTGACTATGCACATTGCGAACTTTGCGAACTTGCGAAAGGAAACGAGCCCGTCATGATTCTGCCCTGGCTAATCCTGATCCCTTTTATCGGCGGCCTGCTCTGCTGGATGGGTGAACGCTTCGGCGCCACCCTCCCCCGCTGGATTGCGTTGCTGACCATGTCCCTGGAACTCGCGCTCGGCCTCTGGCTGTGGGCCCATGGCGATTATTCATTTGCTCCGGCACCGGGTGTCGATCCAACCTTCGCGCTTGAATTCAAGCACGTGTGGATCCAGCGCTTCGGCATCAACGTGCACCTGGCCCTCGACGGCCTGTCGCTGTTGATGATCCTGCTGACCGGCCTGCTGGGTATCCTCTCGGTACTCTGCTCCTGGAAAGAAATCCAGCGTCACGTGGGC
Organism: Pseudomonas sp. SED1; assembly: GCF_034044025.1. NCBI lineage: Bacteria > Pseudomonadati > Pseudomonadota > Gammaproteobacteria > Pseudomonadales > Pseudomonadaceae > Pseudomonas > Pseudomonas sp. SED1. The sequence continues at coordinate 12,021 of NZ_JAXCIS010000142.1, read as the reverse complement.
TTCTTCCACCTGAACCTGATGTGGATTTTGGGCGGCGTTGTCGGCGTGTTCCTTGCGCTGGACCTGTTCATGTTCTTTTTCTTCTGGGAAATGATGCTGGTGCCGATGTACTTCCTCATCGCGCTCTGGGGTCACAGTTCTTCGGACGGCAAGAAAACCCGGATCTACGCGGCGACCAAGTTCTTCATCTTCACCCAGGCTTCCGGCCTGATCATGTTGGTGGCGATCCTGGGTCTGGTACTGGTCAACTTCAACAGCACGGGCGTGATCACGTTCAACTACGCCGACCTGTTGAAAACCAAGATGTCCCTGACCACCGAGTACATCCTGATGCTGGGCTTCTTCATCGCGTTCGCGGTGAAGCTGCCGGTGGTGCCGTTCCACTCCTGGTTGCCTGATGCTCACGCCCAGGCGCCGACCGCAGGTTCTGTGGACCTGGCCGGTATCCTGTTGAAGACGGCGGCCTACGGCCTGCTGCGTTTCGCCCTGCCGCTGTTCCCGAATGCCTCGGCCGAGTTTGCGCCGATCGCCATGACCCTCGGTCTGATCGGGATCTTCTACGGTGCGTTCCTGGCCTTCGCCCAAACCGACATCAAGCGCCTGATTGCCTTCTCGTCCGTTTCCCACATGGGTTTCGTACTGATCGGCATCTACTCCGGCAGCCAACTGGCGCTGCAAGGCGCGGTGATCCAGATGCTGGCGCACGGTGTGTCGGCAGCGGCACTGTTTATCCTCAGTGGCCAGCTCTACGAGCGCCTGCACACCCGTGACATGCGTGAAATGGGTGGCGTGTGGTCGCGTATCGCCTACCTGCCGGCCATCAGCCTGTTCTTCGCCGCCGCATCCCTGGGCTTGCCGGGTACCGGTAACTTCATCGGCGAGTTCCTGATCCTGATGGGTGCTTTCGTGCATACACCGTGGATCAGTGCGATCGCGACTTCAGGCCTGGTGTTCGGTTCGGTCTACTCGCTGATCATGATCCACCGTGCGTACTTCGGTCCGGCCAAGTCCGACACCGTATTGCACGGCATGGACGGTCGCGAACTGATCATGGTGCTCGGCCTTGCAGTACTGCTGATCTTCATCGGCGTGTACCCGCAACCGTTCCTGGATACCTCTGCCGCAACGATGCATGGCGTGCAGCAATGGTTCAGCACCGCCTTCACTCAACTCGCTTCGGCCCGGTAAGAGCGCTATGGAATTCACGATCCAACACTTTATCGCGCTTGCGCCGCTGCTGATCTCCAGCCTCACCGTTGTGGTGGTGATGCTGGCGATCGCATGGCGCCGCAACCACTCACAGACCTTCCTGATTTCCGTGGCAGGTTTGAACCTGGCCTTGCTGTCGATTATCCCGGCACTCAAGGTCGCACCGCTGGCGGTCACGCCGCTGTTGATGGTCGATGACTTCGCGCTGCTGTATATCGCGTTGATCCTCGTGGCCACCTTGGCCTGCGTCACCCTCGCCCACGCCTACCTCGGCGAAGGCGGTACGGGTTACCCGGGCAACCGCGAAGAGCTGTACCTGCTGATCCTGCTGGCTGCAACCGGCGGTATCGTGTTGGTCAGCGCACAGCACCTGGCCGGCTTGTTCATCGGCCTGGAACTGCTGTCGATCCCGGTCTACGGCCTGGTGGCGTATGCCTTCTTCAACAAGCGTTCCCTGGAAGCCGGCATCAAGTACATGGTGCTGTCGGCCGCCGGTTCCGCGTTCCTGTTGTTCGGTATGGCCCTGCTCTACGCAGAAGCCGGCAGCCTGAGCTTCAGCGGTATCGGTCACGCCCTGGCAGCTTCCGGCAGCCCTGCGCCAATCGCCCAACTGGGCCTCGCCATGATGCTGATCGGCCTGGCGTTCAAACTGTCGCTGGTGCCATTCCACCTGTGGACCCCGGACGTGTACGAAGGCGCCCCGGCGCCGGTGGCCGCGTTCCTGGCCACCGCGTCGAAAGTTGCCGTGTTTGCCGTGATGGTGCGTCTGTTCCAGATCTCCCCTGCGGCCAACACCGGTGTACTCAGCAACGTGCTGACCATCATCGCAATCGCCTCGATCCTGTTCGGTAACCTGCTGGCGCTGACCCAGAACAACCTCAAGCGTCTGCTGGGTTATTCGTCCATCGCGCACTTCGGTTATCTGCTGATCGCCCTGGTGGCGAGCAAGGGCCTGGCGATGGAAGCCATCGGCGTGTACCTGGTCACCTACGTGATCACCAGCCTCGGCGCTTTCGGTGTAATCACCCTGATGTCCTCGCCTTACAAAGGCCGTGACGCAGACGCCCTGTACGAATACCGCGGCCTGTTCTGGCGCCGTCCGTACCTGACCGCCGTACTGACCGTGATGATGCTGTCCCTGGCCGGTATCCCGCTGACCGCTGGCTTCATCGGCAAGTTCTACATCGTGGCGACCGGTGTTGAGGCTCACGAATGGTGGCTGGTTGCTTCCCTGGTACTGGGCAGCGCCATCGGCGTTTTCTACTACCTGCGCGTGATGGTGACCTTGTACCTGATCGAGCCAAACCTGCGCCGTGTGGACGCCGAGTTGCACTGGGAGCAGAAAGCGGGCGGCGTGATGCTGCTGGCAATCGCCCTGCTGGCGTTCTTCCTGGGTGTTTACCCACAGCCGTTGCTCACCCTGGTGCAGCATGCGGTGATGGCGGGTTGACCGCTTAGTTAGATGCAGCAAGCAAAACGGCGCCTTCGGGCGCCGTTTTGCATTGTGCTCACTCGAAGATACACATCGCTCCTTTTCGCCAAAGGAACCAGACATTCCCTCTCCCCCACTGAAGGATATGCCGCTGGAGCGGTATCCAAAAAAAACAGGTGAGAATGGACTGAGGCCTGCCTTTCGAGGTGCAACGAATGTCGATATTTTCTGCAGCTGCCCCACCGCCCTTTGATTATATTCCTCCCGCTCCCCTCGCTCTCACACCATCGCCCTCTATCGGGTCCCAGGCGAGGTCGGTGCACCAGGAGCAACCGGCGCAGGCGCCCCGCGTCACAGCTGCCTCCCCCATGCCACCGAACGTCCATGCCATTTATCCAGCGGTAGTCGCACGGTATGTATTTGGAAGGGCACCTACCGATCAAGCCGCGTTCCTCCAGCAGTACACGCAACTCAACACACAAATCAATCGGTTGCGGGCGCAACAGCCCACCTTCAGTAGCTTCTTGGGGCAGCAAACGCCAAAGCAAATCGAGGCGCTGCTGTCACATCCAGAGCCAGGCAAAAAACTCGCTCAGCAATTCTCCGAAACCATCAGCCGGTTCTGGACAACTCAGCGCCCCCCTGAGCGCAACTCGACCTCACCTCAAAACGAGCTGATCAACCTGCACCGAGACATGCTCTCCAACCTGGCAGCCCTGGGGGCAACCAACGGCACACTGAGCCCACAAAGCAAAACGCTGATCGACAACGCGTTTCGCTTCCCGACCCTGGCGGCCCGGGAAACCGCTTTCCCTCCTGGCAACAGGCTGGGCGTGTATCCAATCACGGTGGATGACAACACCGCCGTGGGTGCGCGCCTGGCCGGTGCCTTCATGATTAGTCGCAATGACGGCTCCGCCGCCGAAGCGCCGCACTGGCCCAACGGGAGCAAGAGCATCCTGGCCGACGAGCGCAATGGCCCCGTGGTGCTTTACACGCCGGGAGAAGGCTTTGAAGAGTTCGCAACCCCTGCGCAACTGCACACGATGCTGGCGCAACGAATCAACAACGGCGGCATCCCGGCAACACTGCTGGCGCAAACCCTGCCTTTATCGGTGGAAAACAAGCGCCAGCCGTTGTCCGGGGACGATCTGGCGCTTGGTTTTGCTCCCGTCCCGGGGGACGTTGTCGTCGAAGTGATACCTCAGCTATTCCAACGCCAGACAGATGAGCTGGAAGCCACTATTGTGGGGTTATTCAAAACCTACCCAGCCTTGTTAAGCCGACCAGATGTGCATGGCGCTATACAGGATGCAGCCAACTGGGCCGCCCCCATGGACGGCAACAATGCATTGCTTGCCGAGTATGAAAGGCTGGAAGAAAAACAACGTCCATCATGGTTGAAAGAGCTGTCGCTCCTCCATGAAGGCCACTATCAATACCTTGAGGGTGTGGAGCAGCGCAGCCTACAGACGCTGACGCCGCTTCTGGAAGACATTCCCTCCCTGCAAGCGTTTGCCAAACAGAGGTTGAGCGCCGCACTCAAGGAAAAATACCCGACAGCCAATTACGACCCGGACCAGATCCAGGTGAAAATCACCACACAGTCCAGAATTCATAGCGGTAGCCGGGCAGGCTCCTACACTGATCGCACCGTCGATACCCAATACCTGTCATTGACTGACTTCTCGCTGAAGAATCCCACCGCCTGGCCTGCGGCAGACAGCCATCAGCACACCTCAGTGACCATGACTGCCCCGTTAATTGACGATATGGGCCTCGACCTGCTGGATGACGACTTCAACCCCATTACCTGGAACACCGCAGAACTCAAAGCTTTCGCAAGCGAGATAGATGTCGGCGGCAACTATGTCAAATTGCTCCAGCAACGAATGGCGCCGGATGCCCAGGAGGGAGAGCCCGAAAAACTGCGCACGGCGTGGAAAGCCACTCTGACCGATTCCATGAACAAACAAGCCTTTCTGGGGCAATTGAACCGGCACGCTTATCCGGAAGATTCCGAGGGGCCGCAGTGGGTACAGGCTGTCCTTGATTATCCGGACGCCGCCACTCGACTGCAGGTGGATGGCAAAACCATTGTCGCCCATACCGTGAGCGCTCACGGCCTGCCTCTTCAGGGTGTACTCGCCATCGGTAATGCTCCGGAGTCGGCGCTGGTGTTGTATAGCCCTGACGCTCCCGATGGCGTGTCATTTCGGCAACTTGCCAGTCAGGCAGCCCTCGAAGAACTGTTCAACCAGCCGCAATGGAAAACCTACGCCGAAAGCAAAGCTTCGCCGATCAACCCCAATAGCCTGAAGGCCACTCTCTCCGATCTGCTGCAAAAAAATATTCCCAACGTGCTGGATCGTATAGCCAAGGCCAAGGAGATGGCGAGCAGCGCCTACCTCAAACCCATCCAGGGCAATGTCCTGGACGCCCTGTACAAACAGATGACGGAAATATTGATCGATAAAGCCGACTTCAGCTCTGTCAGCACCGCTGAGGTGGAAAAGGAGTCGACTCACAATAAGGTGATGTTCGGTATCGCAGTAGGCACCGCGTTCATGGACGTCCTGCCCATTGTCGGCAAAGGCGTATCCACTGGCGTCAGGCTGGGCAGGACCGGACTGAAATTCATCAATGCGCCGGGCCAGTCCATCGTCAAAATTCTCGACAAACCCAACCGGCTGGCCATGATTTATGCACGATACGCAGGCCGCACGACTAACACTGCAACCAATGCCAGCCCGATTCTACGACCCGTATTGCGGTTACCGGCGGCAGAAAGCGCCCTGGCACCACTGATACCCCGTACACCTCCCGCCATTAAGGCAACCACCGCCCAGTTGCCCGACCTCAGTAGTCATGCGGTGCCCGAGAATCTGCTTGCCGGTAGGCCGATAAGGGGGGACGGCACCTATCAGGTCGGCGAACAGTTCTACATCCGGTATACCGATGGCACCGGCATCAACAGGCCGTTTCAAATAAGCCGGAACTACAAAGCCGAGGGCGGCATCGTCCGCGTCATTGATCCGCAAAACCAAAAACAGGTCGCGTTCCTGCACCGGACAAACGATGGCACGTGGCGAGTCAGTAAATTGCGTGGGGGAGGAGCGACAACCAATGGAGCGAGCTCGCATGCCAACGGCTATCAGGCCAGCCGCCCTTCCCAGGCGACAGCCAAACGCCCCCTTTCCCAGGGCAATGGCGCTGCATCATCCAGCACCGCCAGCAATCCGGCCGCACAACCGGACGCAGCCAACAAACGGCCTCGGCTGGCCGAAAGTTTTCCGGGTGAGAAAGCTACGCTGGAACCGCCAGTCAAAGGCCAGAACGTTTTTTATCACTACACGGGGAAAAAAGGTCATTCAGCCATCCTTGCCAGTCGTAACCTGTCGCCCTCGAGCAGCAAGTTGACCGGAGAACGCCTGCCTGGAAACCAGGGAAGGCATTACTTCACGGATCTGGCACCTGATGACAAGGCAACCGCAGAGATTTCCCGGACCATTTTCGGGCGCCGCCAGTACGGTAATGCACTGGATAAAATGACCCACTACTACGAGATAAACACCTCGGGCCTGCAAATGGTGCGAAGCCCGGACAACCCGCATATCTTTTATGTAGACACGCGATTTGATGTGCCCTTGAAGTATCGGACCGCGCCCGGTTCAGACTTGGTGGACCGCGTCATCGCCCATGGAGAAACCCCCTATAACCCGGGTTGATGCCCCCCCCGGTCAGATCCTGAACTGCCCCACCAACTGACCCAACCGCTGCCCCAGGTCCGCCAGGCTGCGGGAGGTCTGGGCACCCTGTTGGGTTTCATCCGCCACGCTGTCCACCGCTACTGCGATCTGATGCACGCTGCGATTGATTTCTTCGGCCACGGCGGTTTGTTCTTCCGCCGCACTGGCGATTTGCGCGTTCATCGAGTTGATGGTGCCGATCAACTGCGCCATGGTGTCCAGGGACGCACCGGCTTCGTTGGCCTTGGCAGACGTGCCGTCGCCGGCGTCGCTGGAGCGGCGCATGGATTCCACGGCGGCTTCGGTGCCTTTTTGCAGACGGTCGATCATGCCCTGGATTTCCTGGGTGCTTTGCTGGGTGCGGCTCGCCAGAGCCCGTACTTCGTCGGCGACCACGGCAAAACCACGACCGGCCTCCCCTGCCCGCGCGGCTTCAATGGCGGCGTTGAGGGCGAGCAAGTTGGTCTGCTCGGCAATCGAGCGGATCACGCCAAGCACGCTGACAATCGAGGAAACGTCCTGCTGCAAGCTGTCCAAAGACACGCCGCTGGTGCGGATGTCGTTCACCAGCGCATGAATCTGCGCAATGCTGCCGTCCACGACTTTTTTCGCGGCTTGGCCTTCGGCGTCAGTTTGCTGTGCCGCCACCGCTGCACCTTGAGCACTGCGCGCCACTTCGTGGGCAGCAGAAGACATTTCGTTGATCGCGGTAGCCACCTGGTCCGTCTCGTGACGCTGGCGCTCCATGGCTTTCTCCGAGCGATTGGCTTGCTCGGCGACTTGACTCACCAGGCCGGTAAGCTGGGAGGTCATTTCAGTAATCTGCCGCACCAGGCCGTGGATCTTGTCGACAAAGCGGTTGAACGAGCCGGCCAGTTCTCCCAGCTCGTCCTGACTGGTGATAGCCAGGCGGCGGGTCAGGTCACCCTCACCGGCCGCGATGTCGTCGAGGTTGATCTTCATCAGGTGCAGTGGCCGCAGGATGGTATTGGCCACCAGCATGCCCACGGCGGCGATCACCAGCAGCACCACCACGGCAATCCCGATGATACTCAGCAGCACGCCTTCCATGCGCTTCTCGACCTTGGCCTGAACCTCGGCGACCTGGGCATCGATACCGTCCAGGTTCACCGACGTACCGATCACCATGTCCCATTTGGGCAGGTATTCGGTGTAGCCGAGCTTGGGCACCAGCTCGGTCTGGCCGGGCTGTGTCGAGCTGTATTGCAGGTAGTGGGTGCCGTCCTTGCCGACCTTCACCAGGTCGCGGTTGACGTAGACGCCATTCGGGTCGCGGTTGTCCTTGAAGCTTTTACCGACGCCGTCCGGGCTGTTGCCCTTGAACAGGCGAATGGTCTCGGAGTCGTAGCCGAAGAAATATCCGTCCTTGCCGTAGCTGGTGTTGGACAGCAGCTTGACCACCTGCGCCCGCGCCGCCGTGTCGCCCTGGGCGGCAGCGTCGTACAGCGGCTTGATGGTGGTCATGGCCACCTCGACGTAACCGCGCAAGGTGGTCTTGGCGTCGTTGAGCAGGTTCTGACGGGTTTCTTCAACCTCGTTACGAGCCTGCTCCCGGAGGATCCAGACCGTGGTCAGGCTGATGATCACGGCAAACAACAACACGGGCAGGACAGCAAGGGACAGTACTTTGGCCTTTAGACTCAGACGCATGGCTCTTCTCTCTTAAGGGACAACTTAAGAGGTTAACGGCTAGTAACAATAAATCTGTAGGACAATCCCGTTAGAGCGTCATCGCGGCAAACCAGCCAAACGCCAGCAGCGGAATGTTGTAGTGCAGGAACGTCGGCACCACGGTGTCCCAGATATGGTGATGCTGGCCGTCGATGTTCAAACCCGAAGTCGGGCCCAGGGTGGAGTCCGACGCCGGTGAGCCCGCATCACCCAATGCCCCGGCCGTGCCGACGATGCACACGATGGCCAGCGGACTGAAGCCCAACTGCACGCACAACGGCACAAAGATCGCCGCGAGGATCGGCACCGTGGAAAACGACGAGCCGATACCCATGGTCACCAGCAACCCCACCAGCAACATCAGCAGCGCGCCCACACCACGGCTATGGCCGATAAACGCCGCCGAGGCTTGCACGAGTGTCTGCACTTCGCCGGTGGCCTTGAGCACTTCGGCAAAGCCTGACGAGGCGATCATGATGAAGCCGATCATCGCCATCATCTTCATGCCTTCGGTGAACAGGTCATCGGTGTCGCGCCAGCGCACGATGCCCGACACCGAAAAGATCAGGAACCCGGCGAGGGCGCCGATGATCATCGAGTCCAGCCACAGCTGGATAATGAACGCCGCCGCAATCGCCAGGCCGGCCACCAGCAGGGTCAGCGGGTTGTACTGCACCGCCACCTGCTCGACCCGCTCGATTTTCTCCAAGTCGTACACGCGCTTCTTGCGGTAGCTGATAAACACCGCCACCAGCAGGCCGACCACCATGCCCAGCGCCGGGAGGCCCATGGCGTGGGTGACGTTGACGTGGCTGATGTCGACGCCGCTCTTGGCCACGTTGGCCAGCAGGATCTGATTCAGGAAGATATTGCCGAAGCCCACCGGCAGGAACATGTAGGGCGTGATCAGGCCGAAGGTCATGACACAGGCGATGAGGCGGCGATCCAGTTGCAGCTTGGTCAGCACGTATAAAAGCGGCGGTACCAGCAGCGGGATAAACGCGATGTGGATCGGCAGGATGTTTTGCGAGGCAATCGCGACTACCCAGAGCAAGCCGATCAACAGCCATTTAACGTGACTGCCGCCCGTGGCTTCCTGGCGATCCACCAGCAGCAGCGCTTTGTCGGCCAACGCATGGGCCAGGCCGGATTTGGCAATCGCCACGGCGAACGCGCCGAGCAACGCGTAGGACAACGCTACCGTCGCACCGCCACCCAGCCCGCTGTTGAACGCCTTGAGCGTTGCGTCGATGCCCAGGCCGCCGGTCAGTCCACCCACCAGGGCGCCGACAATGATCGCGATCACCACATGCACGCGGGACAGGCTGAGCACCAGCATCGTGCCGACCGCGGCGATTACTGCATTAATCATCGTTACCTCAAGACAGAAAAAACTAAAAAAAGCACACACCTGCCCGGGCTGCTGTCGGGAACGGCTGCCGCAAACCAGGTTTTAAAGGAGTTTTATTAGAGGGCGCGCACTTTGCAGCACCCGGCCTGGCTTGTCAAAACTGTGGGGAGAAGGTTTGTCAGTGGTTAGGGGATTTGTCTGTGGCGAGGGGCTTATCCTGTGGCGAGGGGGCTTGTCCCCCGTTGGAGTGCGCAGCGCTCCCGCTTTTTTTGGGGCCGCTACGCAGCCCAACGGGCGACAAGCCCCCTCGCCACACAAACAAGTTTAAATTGATCGTTTGAATAAAGAAAAATCCTGGGCGGCCGATACAGGCAGATCGTCTCTGTCGTATCGAAAGGTTAAGGAAGGCTCCATGTCGCTCAGACAGCTGTCCATTCAATGGAAAATTACCCTGCTGGCCGGACTTTGCCTGCTGGGCATCGTGACCTTGCTGGTGGGTCTCTCGCTGTACCGCATGGCGCAGAGCTCCGACCTGGTCAAGGCTTCCAGTATGGAAATGCTCGACGAAGCCGCCCAGGCACGCATTGAAGCCCAGGGTGAAGTCCAGGCATTGGGCATTCGCCAGCAGTTCATGGACGCTTATCAATACGGCCACGGTTTTTCCCGCCAGGTGCTGTTCCTGCGCGAACAGGCCGAGAAACGCTTCCTGGATGCCTTCGACCTGCGCGAAGACCTGACGCGCCAGGTCAAGGCCGCGCTGCAAGCCAATCCGGAACTGCTGGGCTTGTCCTTGGTGTTCGAGGCCAACGCACTGGATGGCAAGGACGAGTTGTTCGCCAACCAGCAAGAGCTGGGCAGCAACGACAAAGGCCGTTTTGCGCTGTACTGGTCGCAGCCGACTGCGGGCAAGCTAACGTCGATGTCGCTGCCCGAAAGCGACATGTCCGACACCAGCGTCGGACCCAGCGGCGAAAAAGCCAACGCTTGGTTCACCTGCCCGCGCACCACACTCAAGCCGTGCGTGATCGAACCCTATTTCTATGTGATCGACGGGCAAAAGGTGCTGATGACCAGCATCGTCTTCCCGCTGATGGTCAACGGCAAAGTCATCGCCTCGCTGTCGGTGGACATCAACCTCAACAGTCTGCAAGCGGTCAGCCAAGGCGCCAGCCAGAAACTCTATGACGGCCAGACCAGCGTCAGCATCATCAGCCCGGTGGGCCTGCTGGCTGGCTACAGCCCGGACGCCGGCAAACTCGCCCAGCGCCTGGACGCCGTCGACACGGCCAACGGCGCGCAGTTGATCAGCTCGCTTTCCACCAGCACCCAGACCCACAGTGTACGCACCGACCATCAACTCAAGGTGCTCGCGCCGTTCCAGCCGATCCCCGATGGCAAACCGTGGGGCGTTCTGCTGGATGTACCGGAAAAAGTCCTGGTGGCTCCGGCTGAAGCCCTGAAGTCCAAACTGGATGCCGACAACGCCAAAGGCACCCTGCTGGAACTGAGCCTGGGCCTGCTGGCAGCAATAATCGGCCTGTTGCTGGTGTGGCTGATGGCCCGCAGCGTAACCCGCCCGATCCTCGGCGTGGCGCGCATGCTGGAAGACATCGCCAGTGGCGAAGGCGACCTGACCCGGCGCCTGGCCTACGACAAGCATGACGAACTCGGCGAGTTGGCCGGCTGGTTCAACCGCTTCCTCGACAAGCTGCAGCCGATCATTGCCCAGGTCAAACGCTCGGTGCAGGACGCCCGTGGCACCGCTGACCAGTCGGCGGCGATTGCCACTGAGACCAGCGCCGGCATGGAGCAGCAATACCGCCAGGTCGACCAGGTGGCCACCGCCTCCCACGAGATGAGCGCTACCGCCCAGGACGTTGCCCGCAGTGCAGCACAAGCCGCCCAGGCCGCCCGCGATGCCGATCAGGCCACGCGTGAAGGTTTGACCGTGATCGACCGCACCACCACCAGCATCGGCCATTTGGCCGCAGACATGAGCACCGCGATGACCCAGGTTGAAGGCCTGGCCGCCAACAGCGAGAAGATCGGTTCGGTACTGGAAGTGATTCGTGCGATTGCCGAGCAGACCAACCTGCTGGCGCTGAACGCCGCCATCGAAGCTGCCCGTGCGGGTGAAGCCGGTCGTGGTTTTGCGGTGGTCGCCGACGAAGTGCGCAATCTGGCGCGGCGTACCCAGGAGTCGGTTGAAGAAACCCGCCTGGTGATCGAGCAACTGCAAAGCGGTACCCAGGAAGTGGTCGGCTCCATGAGCAACAGCCATCGTCAGGCCCAGGGCAGCGTCGAACAAGTGGGCCAGGCCGTGACCGCCTTGCGCCAGATCGGCGATGCGGTGACGGTGATCAGCGACATGAACCTGCAAATCGCCAGCGCCGCCGAAGAGCAAAGCGCGGTGGCCGAGGAGATCAACAACAACGTGGCGACGATTCGCGATGTGACAGAGTCGTTGTCCGAGCAGGCGAATGAATCGGCGCGGGTCAGTCAGGCGTTGAACAGCTTGGCGAATCAGCAGCAGGGCCTGATGGATCAGTTCAAGGTTTGATGAGCTGCGGGATACTCCGGCAGTATCC